>JBBSLW010000155.1:0-6629 GCA_038233495.1 Chthoniobacterales bacterium
AACTTTTTGGGCTTAAACTTGCTGCCGGGAGACTCCCCACGCCTCCGGAGACGCGCGCCGCACCCCCCGCTTTTGACAACCCGAGCCGCGCACCCGGGGTGGCATCTTCCCGCGTCTCCTCGGCTTCCGCCAGCTCCGGAATCACTCGTGTGGCTCTTTCGTTAGGCCATTTGCGAAAGGGTGAGCAATGGGAGATCCCTCGCCGTCTGCGCGGGTCGGGATGACACGCTGCTCGAAGAGCGGACGGCGAATCAGCTGCCTCACTTGCTTTCGCGACGGAGCCGACAAAGCCCTTACGGAATCACCAGCGTCTGCCCTGGCTTCAAGTCCGCCGGCTTGCTGATCAGCTCAGAATTGGCGTCCAAAATCTTCTGCCAGTCCGCCGAGCTCTTGTAAAACTTGCGCGAGATCGAGGCCAGGGTGTCGCCCCGTTGCACGGTGTAACTGCGCGATTTTCCGCTCTTCTTTGCGCGCTCAGCGGCCTTGCCTTTCGTTTTCGCCGCCGCGTTCGCGGCTTTCTCCTGTGCCCAGCGTTCCCCGACCTGTTTGCGCAGGCTCAGGTTTTCATTGTTTAACCGTACCAGCTCCGAACGCGGCACCATCGCGTCCCCGGTCAGGTTGGTCAGCAGGGTGAGCTCGTCGCGTTTCATGAACCCCTTCACTTCCTGGGCTCGTTTCCCCGCCGGCTCGAGCGCCAGAAATCGCTTGAAATGATGAAGCGCGTTGAGCGGTTCATTCATTTTGTCATCGTAAATCAGCGCCAGCTTGTAGTGGATATCGGCCGAGCTGGTCGTGCCATCGAGCGCCGTCTCGTAAAGGTTGATCGCCTGCGCGTAGTTGCCTTCCGTCGCCTTCGCATCCGCGTCCTTCGTCAGCTGCGCCCCGCGCTGCGTGATCATGCGATCGCAACCAGCGAGTAGGCCTAACGAAATCAGCATGAGAGCGCATTTTCCTACTCGTGCTCCTGCTCCTAATCCTTCTCTCATCTTTGCAGAATTTCCGGGAGCAGGATTAGGAGCATGAGCAGGAAGAAGGAGATTAATAACGCGGGACCTCCGGATCAATCTCCTCCGACCACGCGTCGATGCCCCCGGCCACATTCGCGACTTTCGTGAATCCGGCCGAGCGCAAAAATTCCGCCGCCCGTTCGCTCCGGATCCCGCTGTGACACAAAACAAAAATTTCCTTCGACCGGTCCAGCTCCCGCCAGCGCGCCGGCAGCTCGCCTAACGGAATCAAATCCGCCCCTTTGATCCGCGCCATTTCGAACTCAAACGGCTCGCGCACATCGAGCAGGACGAATGGCTCCCCCGACCCCATCCGTTGCTGCAGCTCGCGCACCGCGACCTGCGGCACGGCCGCGGTCAGATCCGGCGCGCCCTGGCAGAAAGTTTCATAATCGATCGGAGCCGTGATCGTCGGCTGCTCGCCGCAGACCGGACACTCCGGGTCGCGGCGCAAATTGAACTCGCGAAACTTCATCTTGAGCGCATCGAAATGAAGGAGCCGACCGACTAACGAATCGCCCATCCCAAGGATGAGCTTGATCGCTTCTGTCGCCTGCAAGGTTCCGATGATGCCCGGCAGAACGCCGAGCACGCCCGCTTCCGCACAGCTCGGCACTTCGCCGGCCGGCGGCGGCTCGGGGAAAAGGCAGCGGTAACAGGGCCCGCCGAGATGCGGCGCGAAGACCGTCGTTTGCCCATCGAAGCGGAAGATGGAGCCGTAAACATTCGGCTTCCTCGCGAAGACCGCGACATCGTTCGAAAGATAACGAGTCGCGAAATTGTCCGTGCCGTCCACGACCAGGTCGTAATCCTGCAGGATCTCCTGCGCGTTCCCGCTCTCGAAGCGGCCGGGATGCAGCCGCACCGCGATCTCCGGGTTGATGTCGGAAAGACGCTCACGCGCCGATTCTGTTTTCGGGCGCCCGATGTCCCCGGTCCCGTGCAGTAGTTGGCGGTGCAGATTGGAAAGCGCGACCCGGTCGTCATCAACCAACCCGATGGTCCCGACCCCGGCCGCGGCCAGATAAAGCGCGGCCGGCGAACCGAGTCCGCCCGCCCCGAGACAGAGGACACGCGCCGCCTTCAGCTTCTCCTGCCCGGCCAGGCCGATCTCCGGGAGCAGGATGTGGCGCGAATAGCGGCGGCGTTCCGCCTCGCCCAGGGCGGCACCCGGCTTTTCGTTAGGCGGCGGCACCGCTATTTTTTCACCAGCTCCCATTTGATCCCCACGATCCGCTGATCCGTGAACCGCTTCAAGGTTTTCGGGAAGTTGAGGTAGAGCGCGCCCGGCCGCTCGATGAAGCCAACGCAGCCAAACTCCGTGCCGGCCTCGGAACGCTGGATCGTCATGACGCGCGTTTGCCGGATCTCGGTTTGCAGCCGCCGGTCTTTTTTCGGCGCCTGCCAAGGCGTGTAAACCTGCGGCGCACCGCAGGCCTCGATCACGGCGGCGAAACGCACTGCTTTTGTCTTGAGCACTTGCATCAATCAGAACGATACGCGTCCGTCAGCAATCTTGTAGCGTCCGCTGTCTCAGCGGAACTGCGAAAGCGCCGGTCGGGATGCGCTGAGACAGCGCACGCTACAGCGATTCGGGTATGCCGCGGAACCGCAAAGAAAAAGACCGTCAGAGGACTACGGCAAAGAGGATCAGACTACCGTTGCTGCATTCCTGCCCTGGCGGGATTCGTTAGTCCTCAGTCCATAGCCCCTGACGGAGCCGAAACTTCCCCGCAGCGGGCCGCCGCGCAATCGGTTTCTCGTCGCCCCGACCGGCCGCGTTGACACGGGTACCGCGATCTGATTCGATCCCCCCGTGAAATTTCTTCTCCTGCTTTGTGTGCTCGCTCTCGGCGCGACTTCCTGCACCACCTTGTCGAACCGGCGCGACCTCTACAACCCGAGCGAAGACGCCGGTCCCTACAACACGCTCCAGCAGAAGAAATCGACCTCCGCCGGTGTCGTGGTCCCGCGCGAGGAGCCGCTCCCGCCTTCGCAGTAGCCGGGAAACGTCAGGCGCTAGAGCCCGAGCAGCTCACGCTGCCACGCCACGAGCAGCGTCTCGCTCCGCGCCGGATCGGCCGCGATGCCCTCGAGCGCGCTGCGCGGCGCGATGAAAGCAGGGTCGATCGCCAGTTCCTTGGCGTGGTGGTCGCGACGCTTCCGCAGCTCTTCCACTTTCTTGTCGAACCCGGGCGTCCGCGTCCGGCTGCCGCGCGGCGGGCGTTGCGGCCAGGCTGATTCCGGCAGGTCGAGCGCAGCCTCCGCCGCGGCTTTGAAACCGCGGCTCCGGCGTTCCGAGAGATGACGAAATTCCGGCTTCTCGCCGGCTACGAATTGCTTCGCGGCCTCGATCATGGCGCTGTTCTGCAGAATATGAAACGACGGGCGGTCGGCCTGCTGCGCTTCACGATCGCGCCATTGCCAGATGGCGCGCAGGACCGCGCCGGCGCGGGGCGGGAGCGTGCCGCTGCCGGTGATGCGCCAAGTTTCGTCGGGATCGCGCTCACGCGAAACGAGCGTTTGCTCAAGCGCGCGCTGGCAGGATTGGCGGAACCATTCCAGCCGTCCCTGCGTGCCCATCTGTTCCTCCATCTTCGCGGCGAGCGGGAGGAGAAAGTGGGTGTCGTTCTTCGCGTATTCCGCCATCGCAGACGGGAGCGGGCGGCGCGCCCAGTTCGCTTTCTGTGAACCCTTGGCCAGCGTGACGTCGAAATATTGCTGGACCAGTGCGGCCAGGCTGAACTCGCGCAACCCGAGCATGCGCGACGCGATCACGGTGTCGAAAACTTCGCGCACCGGAAGCTGGAAAGTGCGCCGCAGAAGACGCAGATCGAAGTCCATTCCCTGGAGCACGATCTCGCGCTCGGCCAGCGCGGTGCAGAGCGGCTGCAGATCAATCGTGCTCAACGGATCGACCAGAATATCCTCGCCATCGAAGGTCAGCTGAATCAGGCAGAGCTTTTCAAAATAGCAGTGCAAACTGTCCGCCTCGGTGTCGACCGCGATCCGGTCGAATTGGCGCAGGCGCGGGAGGATCTCCACGAGTTGGGCATCAGAAGTAATCATCATCGCAGGCCGGCGAGCAAAAGTTCCGCGTTTGATTTGGTCGCGTGCAGGTTCTTGATCAACATCTCCATCGCCTCGAGCGGCGGGAGCGCGGCCATCGCCTTGCGCAGAAGTTTCACCCGTTCCCATTCCTCCGGATGATAAAGCAGATCCTCGCGCCGGGTCCCGGATTGCAGGATGTGGATGGCGGGATAAAGCCGCTTCTCGACCAGTGACCGATCGAGGTGCAGTTCCATGTTGCCCGTCCCCTTGAACTCTTCGAAAATCACCTCGTCCATCCGGCTCCCGGTCTCGATCAAGGCCGTCGCCAGGATCGTTAGGCTGCCGCCTTCCTCGACATTGCGCGCCGCGCTGAAGAAGCGCTTCGGCTTGAGCAGCGCCTTCGACTCGACCCCACCCGACATGGTGCGGCCCTTGCCTTTGACGAGCGAGTTATAACCGCGGGCCAGTCGCGTGATGCTGTCGAGCAGGATCACGACATCCTTCTTTTGCTCGACCAAACGCTTGGCCCTTTCGCCCACCAACTCGGCCACCTGCACGTGGCGCGTCGGCGGTTCGTCGAAGGTCGAGCTGTAAATCTGGCAATCCACTTCGCGCTCCAGATCCGTCACCTCTTCGGGGCGCTCGTCCACGAGCAGAATGATGAGGACGATCTCGGGGTGATTGATCCGGATCGCTTTCGCAATCTGCTTGAGCAAAATCGTTTTCCCGACCCGCGGCGGGGCGACGATCAACCCGCGCTGGCCGCGCCCGAGCGGCGTGAGGAGATCGACCGCGCGCACGCAGGCCGAATCCTCCGTCTCGTTCTCCAGCATGATTCGGCCCTCGGGAAAGAGCGGAGTCAGGCTGTCGAACGCGGTCGGGGCTTTCCATTCGCCGGCCGGCTCGCCTTCGATCGTGAGGACGCGATCCAGCATCATTCCTTTTTCGCGATCGCGCGGGCCGCGAATCGTCCCGGCGAGAGCCTGCCCGGCCCGCAGGCCGAATTGCCGGATGAGAAAATGCGGGACGCCGACGTCTTCCGGCAACGGGAGGAAGTTGAGCGCGGGCGAGCGCAGGATGGCCGGGCCGTCGTTAGGCAATTCGAGGAAACCGCTCGTCCGAAATTCCTGGCCGCGGTTCACGGCATGGCGCACGAGGTCGACGATCAACTGGTGCCGGGTGCGTCCGGCGTGCGGGCGCAGCTCGAAACGGGCGCACATTTCCTGGAGCTCGGCCGGAGCCAGCGCCTGGAGTTTTTCGAGCTCGATCGGCTGCGCTGGCGTTTTGTCCTGCTTCTCCTGCGCTGCCGGCTCCGGAGGCGCATCCGTCATGGTCGAATTGGTCGGTTCGTCGTCCATCGCTTCAAGCCAGGAGGCCGGCGAAAAGCGCGGCCTGCGCTTCAAGGTTGGGCACGGGCCCGTTATTCCAGACGACATGATCGGCTTGGGAAATTTTTTGCGTGAGTGGCATTTGTGCGGAGATCATCGAGAGCACGGCGGAGGGCGAGAGTTGCGTGCGTGCGATCAGACGTTCTTTCTGAAGGCCGGGCGAGCAGGCCACCACCACGACGCGGTCGCAGAGTTTTTCGCCTTCGGTTTCATAGAGCAGTGGGATGTCGGCCAAAAATATTTCGCCGGATCGTCGGCTGGATTCCGCTTCAGTGGACCACTGACGGCGGATGCGCGGATGGAGGATTTGCTCGAGCGCGCGCTTCTTTCCTCGCTCGGCGAACACTATGGCCCGAAGTGCGGCGCGATTCAAATCGCCCGTCGCAGAAAAAATTTCCGCGCCGAATTCCGCGCGCAAAAGCGCGCGCACTTCCTCGTTGCGGTCGACTAGATCGCGTGCCGCGCGATCGGCGTCAAAGAGCCTCGCGCCCAGCAGTTCGCGCAGGCGTTCGCTAAAAGTGGATTTGCCGGTGGAAATGCCACCGGTGATCCCGATGACCACGCTATTTTTTGTAATAGGGAACCTGCGGCAGGACGGGGGGCTCGAGCTGCGTGATGGTTTCGGTCTCTTCTTCTTCCTCGAGCGAGTTGATCGGCTGGCCCGCCGGGTTGACCAGGCGCGCGGTCACGAAGATGACGAGGTTGCGCTTGATGTGTTGCTCGGTGTTTGTCCGGAAAAGCCGGCCGACCACCGGGATGTCGCCAATGATCGGGGTGCGATCCTCAGTCTTCTGCACGTCTTCGCGCATTAGTCCGCCAAGGACAACGGTCTGGCCGTCCCAAACGCTCACGCTGGTCGTCACTTTGCGGGAGTTGAAGATCGGCTGGTTGATGACGTTAGGCGTGATCACGTTGGTCTGCGGGAGACCGAGCGGTCCGGTCGTGGTGGTTTGGATTGGGCTCCCGTAGTTGATGAAGCCTTCGAATTCCACGACCTGCGGAACGAGGTTAAGATCGATCGTGACGCCGTCCGGGCCCACGACTGGCTCGACTTCGAGGGTCACGCCGGTATTGCGTGTCTCGAACCCGGTCGGCGTGGTCGGAGTGACCGGGAAGGACCCGGAATTTCCGTTGGAGAGGAGTCCGGGGAGGGGATTGATGAGGGATGTGACACCGCCAAAAT
>JBBSLW010000156.1:0-6627 GCA_038233495.1 Chthoniobacterales bacterium
ATCCGGGAACACGGCAGCGGAAACATCGGCGCCACCAACGTCCTGCGCGTGCTGGGCAAGACATGGGGTTACCTCGTCTTCGCCCTCGACGCAGGAAAAGGTTTGGTGGCGGTGCGAATTGCCTTTGAAATGGCCGCTCTGCTCATCCCGCAGAACTCCCAGCGCGAACTCGTCGGGATCGCGGCCGGCCTCGCCTGCATTCTGGGCCACACTTTCCCGGTCTGGCTCGGCTTCCGCGGCGGAAAAGGGGTCGCAACTTCCGCCGGCGTTTTGCTTGGCCTGATGCCGCTCGCGATGGTTTCGGTTTTGGCCGTCTGGCTGCTCCTTTTTCAGATTACCCGCTACGTCTCGCTCGCCTCCATCGGGGCAGCCGTCGCGCTTCCGATTTTCGTTTATCTTTACCTGCGGCTCAAATTCCTGATGGGCCCAAGCTTGCTCCCATTTTCGATATTGATTGCCGGGGTCGTGGTTTGGCGGCACCGCTCTAATATCCAGCGACTCTGGCAGGGGAAAGAGCAGCGTTTCGAAAAAAAATAGATGGCCGGACAGACAGCGATTCTTGGAACTGGCGGCTGGGGCACCGCCCTCGCCCTCCTTTGGGCTTCAAACGGCAGCGATGTCGTGCTGTGGGGGCACACTCCCGAGCGCGTCGAGTCGATCGCCCAAAGTCGGACCAACCCGGACTACCTGCCCGGGGCCAATCTGCCGTCCAACGTCCGCCTCACCGACAACCTTGCGGATTGCGCGGGCGCGAGCCTGATTGTTTTCGTCACGCCTTCCGTCGCACTGCGCGAGGTTGCTTCTCGGCTCGCGGAGGCGTCGATCAACAAAAACGCCATTCTGATGAGCTGCACCAAAGGGATCGAGCACGGCACGGGGATGCGAATGAGCGAGATCCTCCACGAGAAATTCCCCGAGAATCCGGTCGCGGTCCTCTCCGGGCCGAATCTCGCGATCGAAATCGCGCGCGGACTGCCGAGCGCGACAGTCCTCGGTTGCCGGGACGAAGCGATCGCCGAGGAACTTCAGGCCACACTCGGCAGCTCGCGCTTCCGCGTTTACACCAGCCACGAGATCATCGGCATCGAGCTCGGCGGCGCCTTGAAAAACATTTTCGCCATCCCGGCCGGCGTGAGCGACGGGTTCGGCTTCGGCGATAACTCCAAGGCTGCACTGGTCACTCGTTCGCTGGCCGAGCTCTTTCGCCTCGGGGTCGCGATGGGCGGCGACGCGCGCACTTTCATGGGATTGAGTGGTGCCGGCGACCTGATCGCGACCTGCTTCAGTCGGCACAGCCGCAACCGGCAGCTCGGCGAGCAACTCGGCAAAGGCAAAAGCCTGGAAGAAATCACGCGCGGGATGAAAACGGTGGCCGAAGGAATCCCGACCGCGCGCAGCGGCTTCGAATGCGCGCGCAAGCTCGGCGTCGAAACTCCGATCATCGACCAGGCCTATGCCGTTTTGCACGAGGGGAAATCGCCCGCCGAGGCGATGCAGGAATTGTTAGGCCGGGACCAGAAATCCGAGCGCGGCTAGGACTGGGCGCCGGCCCGCTTCGCCGCCAGGTCCGCGATGACCGCGGGAAAAAGTTCCCGCTCCGCCTCCTGGATCCGCGCGTGCAGGCTCGCCGCGGTGTCGTTAGGCAGAATCGGCACCTCGCGCTGCGCGATGATCTCGCCGCTATCCACCCCCGCATCGACGTAGTGCACGGTGCACCCGGTCATCTTTTCACCCGCCTCGAGAGCCTGGACCCAGGCCTCGCGCCCGGGGAATTTTGGCAACAGCGACGGATGCAGGTTGATGATGCGACCGGGAAAGGCCTCCAGCATGACCGGCTTGAGGACGCGCATGAAGCCGGCGAGGACGACCAGTTCCACCCCCGCTTCGCGCAATAGCCTAACGAGTTCGGCTTCCACCTCCGGCTCGAGCTTGGTTCGGAATTTTCCCGGCGGCAGATAAATCCCCGGCACGCCATATTCCCGCGCGATCTCGAGGATCCCGGCCTCGGCCACGTCCGAGATCACGACGCGGGCCGCGGCCGGCAGGTTGCCCCGCCGGATCTGCTCCAGGATGGCGCGGCAATTGGAACCTTTGCCGGAACCAAGAATTCCGAGTGCGAGACGTTCCATCGTCGATCGTTAGGGCTGCATTTTTTCGAGCAGGCGCGTGGTCGATTTGCCCGGGACCAAAGGCAGGGTTTTGATTTCGGCGCCGGCCGCTTTCAGGGCCGCGACCTCTTCCGCATCGAGACTTTCGAGCGTGTAATCGCCGCCTTTGGCATAAACCGCGGGGCGGACGGCTTCGATCACCCGCGCCGCGCGGAGCTCCGGGAAGATTGTTACGAAATCCACGCACTCGAGCGCGGCCAGCACTTCCGCCCGGTCCGCTTCCTCGTTTACGGGCCGACCCGGGCCTTTCAATGCCCGCACTGAGGCGTCGCCATTCACCGCCACGGCGAGAAAATCGCCGAGGGCGCGCGCCTGTTCCAGATAACGGACATGCCCGACATGCAACAGATCGAAACAGCCGTTCGTGAGGACGAGCCGGCCCTGAGCGGTCCGAATGTCGGACGCGGCCCGGGCGAGCTCGGCCGGAGTAAGAATCTTCGTTTTCATCTTGTGCGAGGGAGGCGGTTCCACTTTCCCTGCCTTGCCCGCGCGGTCAATCCGACGAGCCGTTAGGCGCTTTTCACGCCGCGGTAAACGCGCACTTCCGGTTGGGAAAAAGGAGCCGCCTCATTGCCGCCGAAACGCTTCTCGTTAGTGCAAAGAATCTCCTCCCAGGCATGCGTGCGCGGAAGATTCGGGAGCGCGTGCCCGCCCACCAGGTCAGCCAGAACGAGGCAGGCTTTAGGTCCCCGGAGTCCAAAGAGAAGCCGCAGAATTCCGTCGACCGGTTCCAGGATTTCCCAGTCGGCGCGCGCGCGCTCGCGGAAAGCCGGCGCCTCACGCCGCAACCGCAGAAGCTCGCGATAAAAACCGAGCGTCGCGGCGTGCTCGCCCTGGCCGACTTCTTTCCAGTCCAGTTTGCAGCGGAGGAAAGTTTCCGCCGCCTGCGGGTCGGGAATTTTCTCGCGCACCGCCGGATCACGGAACGCGGCAAAACCGCTGAACTCGTTGCGCCGCCCCTCGGTCACGAGCTGGCCGAGTTTCGGCTCGTGATCAGTGAAAAATTGGAACGGACTCGAGGCGGCCCACTCCTGGCCCATCAGGATCAGCGGTGTGTACGGCGCCAGACAGAGCAACGCGGAGGTCGCGCGGAAAGCCTCCGGAGAGACGACATGATTGAGCCGGGCGCCGAAGGCGTGATTCCCGATCTGGTCATGATTCATGATGCAGAAAACGAACTGGCCGGGCTCGCAATCATCCGCCGCGGCGGGCTCGCCGAGGTGCTGGCGCGAGCGCGTTTCGCCTTCCAGGAGCCAGCCGTGCTCGAGCGTTGCCGCCAACTCCGCGACCGTGCCCTCGTAGGATCGATAATAGCCTTCGCGCGTCCCGGTCAGCATGACCCGCACGACATGATGAAAATCGTCGGCCCACATCGCGTCGAGACCGATCCCGCCATCCGCCCGCGGTTGCAGCAGCTCGATCTCGTTCCGCTCGTCCTCCGCGATGACGAAACCGCCTAACGACTGAACTGAAGCCGCAATTTCCGCCAGGACATGCGTCTCGGAAGTGTCGAGAATGGCGTGGGTCGCATCGAGCCGGAAACCGTCGATATGAAATTCCCGCTGCCAGTAGGCGGCGTTCCCGACGAAAAACTCGCGCACCGGCTGAAGCTCGAAGTGAAACGCATCGCCCCACGGCGTCTTGTGTTCCGGGTTGAAATAATCGCGGCTGTAGATCCCGAGATAATTTCCATCCGGGCCGAGGTGGTTATAGACCACGTCGAGCACGACCGCGAGCCCGCGCGCATGCGCGGCGTCGATCAACGCCCGGAGGTCGTTAGGCCGGCCATAGACCCGGGCCGGCGCGTAGAGCAGCACCCCGTCGTAGCCCCAGTTCCGCGCGCCCGGGAAATCGGCGATCGGCATAAGCTCGATCGCGTTCACGCCCAGCTCGACGAGATGATCGAGCTTCGCGATCGCCGCCTGGAAAGTGCCTTCCAAGGTGAATGTGCCGAGATGCAATTCGTAAAGAATCAACTCCGCGACCGGGGGCGCGGACCAACCGTGATCGGACCACGCGTAGTCGCGCGGCTCGATCACCTCGCTGCTCCCGTGCACCCCGTCGGGGTTGAAACGCGAGGCGGGATCGGGCCAGTCGTTCCCGCCGAAGCGATACTTGTAGCGATCACCGGCCGCGCCCTCCGGGTCGATCCCGCTGAAGTAGCCGTCGCTTTCCTGGCCTAACGAAAAGACGCGCGACGCCTGGCCGGCCTGGTCGAAAAGCACGACCTCCACCTTTTCCTGGCCCGGCGCCCAGGTGCGATAGCGCACCCCGCCCCGGACCAGATCGGCGCCCTGGCTGCGTTCTTTCGCCTTCATGCCGATCGATTTTGCGGAGGGCGGGGAGACGGCGCAACGCCCAATCCCCGGGTCGGGTTGGCGCGCGGGAGTGAAATGAGGAAGGTTGGCCGCATCGCGATGAAGAAACCGAACGTGCGCGGGCCCAGTCCCTCCGACAAGTCGAAGAAATCCCTCGGCCAAAAACTGAACCGGCCCTCCAAACCGCCGCCGCCCCTGCCTAACGACCCTTCACCGCCCAAGGAAAGGCCGGCACGCCCGTGAGCGACGACCGCTGGCCCCATCTCGAATCGATGGCGCGCGTCATCGGCCGCTCCCTCGCGGCGCGGCCGGAGCATTTCATCACCCACCCGAGCGAGATGAAACTCTTTCGCACCTTGAGCGACGACGAGCTGCGCGCCTTTGCGCACGATCACGGCTGGCGCGTCGTGCAGCGGGTCGGCGGCGGCCGGATCGAGTTCTACAACGACGCCCACGAACGCATGGAACGCGCCCGCACCGGCAATTCCCGCCTGGACGACGAGCGCTTCGAATAGAGGCCGCTCAGGGCGCGCCCATCCCGTGGATTACGTCGGCGGCTGCCGTTTTCCTCCCCGCGAGCCGATGATCGAGACCGGGCCGCGGTCCTCGTCCCAAACCGTTGCTTCTCTTGCCTTCGGCTCCCCCAGATCACTCGACCGATCCAGCTCCTCCCGGAGCGTGATGGCTGCCGCGTAGGCATCCTCCTCCGGCACGACTCGGAAATAAAAAGCCTTGGTGCGGCGCTTCCCCCGTCCCATCCGCCCACGTGGTCCGGTAGCACGAACGATTCGCGAGGCGACAAATGCCGATCACCGGCTCGAAAGCCCGAGCGCCTTTAGCACCTTGCGCGGGATGGCATTCTTGCGCTTGGGCACTTCGCGCAGCAGCTCGTCGCGCAGCTCCATCGCGGCCTTCAGGCTCTCTTGCCCGTGCCCCGGGGATGGCAGAGGAAAACTTGTTTCCGGCCCGGGTGATCGCCACCTCGTAGCCCGATCTCGTGCGGCGAATGTCATAGAGTTCCAGGCGGGCCATGAGCAGAGGGCTGAGCGCGGCAAACTGCTGGCGAGCCATGCGCCATTGCTGGCGGGCAGCCTCCTCGCGCAGGAGCTTGGGTAACATGGTCCCAACGTTGCTGCCGGGCCTGCCCGCCTACCGACCCCAACTCCCGGCAGGGTGCCACCGATCGAACCTCACACTGGCGGCTTGTTAAGGGGCAAACTCCCGTAGTTTTGCAATCCCTTTGCACCCGAGCCCGCGAATGTTCAGCAGGACGCCATCGGGCACACCGCTGATATCACGGATCACCTGATCTCCGGTGAAATTGACGTCATCGGTCCCGATCATTTGCGACAGACTAAACCGCAACCGAAGCAATTCCCGTGTCCAACAGCCATCGCCCGGCTGTGGCTTAGCTCGCCGGATCAACCGGTCGATCTCTGCGTCGATGTCAGTCATTTGCTGGCGAGTTAGCGCTGGGAGAAGCTTGAACGCCGATGGCCGCTGTTTCCGACAAACAATGCCGCGATTCTATCTAGGACTGACCCAAGGACTGACCCCTAATTACCCTCCCCCGTTTATGGACAAGGAAGAATTCGAACGCTTGAAGGCGGATGTTAAAGCTAACCGCGTGCGCATTACCATCGTGTCGCGGGCAGACGGCAGACCGTTAGGTTGAAAACAACCGAACGGTCGGAGTCAGGTCTGCCGTCCGTTTCGATATGGTCGGACGTCAATAATCGTCATCTAAAAAGGGTGCACTAAGTTAACCGTGAGCCAAAATGTGAATCGGATTGGAGCATGCGCACATCAAGCGGACTTGTTATGGGCGGGGGTGCATCACATCGCGGACCTCGTCGAGGAGCTTTTTTTAGGCTTGCCTTGGGCGGGGAGTGCGGTCAATTTCGGGGACATGCGCCACGCTACCACGGGCGGCAGCCCCGAGAGCAAACGGATTATACAGATTTTATCTGCCTTTAATTGCAGATATTTGGGGCCGAATACTCGTTAGGCCCATGCGACCGCATCGCTTGATCTTTGGATTCCTCGCGGTGTGCTCGCTGGGAGTGGCTGGCGCCGCTACCAGCGAATTCGAAGCGTTGGAAAAGGAGGCCGGACGCAACATCAGCACTGATGAAGGCCAG
>JBBSLW010000157.1:0-6598 GCA_038233495.1 Chthoniobacterales bacterium
AGATAGCTGAGCCAGACATCGCGGCGGCGTTGCTTCAGGCGCGCGAACCAGACACAGAGCGGGTAGAGCAACAGGACAACCAGCACCCAGATCAGGTAGATGCCGGCGACGCCGAAGCCGAAATCGGCGGGATAAACTTTCAGATCACCATTCCACGCCGCGGGTCCCACGAAAATCCATGGTGCGCGCCCATACTTCACCAGCGAATAGCCAAGCGCGAGCAGGTGAAGAAGCGGGAAGTGTAACAGATAAAAAAAGAGCGGCACACGTCCGAAAACGACCACCGGCTGCAGCACGCGCGCGAGCCGCTCGCGGTCCATCCAGGCGAGAATGACCAGCGCCGGCCCAAGGGTCATAAGCAGGTAGAGGAGAGAAGGCGGATATTTGGTCGCGTTTAAGAAGGAGAGGACAGTGAAGGTGACGCTGCCTTGCGTCGACCAGCGTTCCGGGTCGCCGTAAGAATTAGTGGCGCGGAGCAGGACGAACCCCAGCGTTGCGGCCACCCCGAGCCAGAGAACAGCGCGATGGCGCGCGGCCCGCTCCCATTTCATCAGTGCCCCGAACGCGTAGCCTGCAGCCATCACTCCCATCCATGGGATTAACGGATACGCCACATAAATACCGAACCCGCCGCCGAGCGGCAAAGGCCCAGGCACATGCAGAATTTTCCAGAGCGGCGCGAATGTTCCGAAAGCCGCCGGCGACACGCCATCCAGCAGATTGTGCCCCGCGATCATGGCCAGCGCGATGACGGCAATCACGCGCAACGGAAGGAAGATCAGGCCTGCCAGCACCACCATCGACCATCCGAGCGCCCACAAGGTCGCGGCATCCACATCGTGGAAGTCGAAATTGAACCGCCAGGAGATTTGCATCCAAGTGAGCTCCAGCAGCACCAGCCACAGCCCGCGACTTACCAAAAACTTCGCCACCTCTGCCTTCGTTTTTCCGCGCCCGGAAGAGAGAAAAGCTCCGGTCCCCGCGAGGAAACAAAAGACCGGCGCGCAGAAGTGCGTAATCCAGCGAGTGAAAAAAAGAGCGACGCTCGTCCGGCTTAGATCCGTCGGCTGAAAGGTGAGCGCTTCATTGCTAAAAAAATCGCGCGTGTGATCAATCGCCATCAGCACGATGACCGCGCCGCGCAGGAGGTCGAGGTGATCCAGGCGCGGACGGAAGGACGCCGGACGAATCGGAATGGCGGATTGACTGACTTCTGCCACTGCGCCTGCGAGGATAGCGCCCCCGCAAAAAGACTGGCAAGTGGATTCCATCACGCCGGCCGGGCGCCTCAAAGCCCGCGTCAAGCTGACGAACTGAGCCAAAAGCAGGCGGAATACCTCCGCGTCCCGGCCGAAGGACCCTAAAAGTCCGAGCACTACCGCTACCAAGCCCGTTCGTTAGGCGGAAGAACGGCGCCCGCGCACGACTCTTGCGCTCCGCAGCGTCTCTTGTTACTGCGCTCAGCCCATGCCGAAACTTTCCGTCTTCCTGGAAATGCACGGGCCACGCACGAGCTGACGGAAGAACGGATCACAATCGGCCGCGCGCCTGACAACATTGATCCTTATCGACGACCCCTCGGTCTCGGGCCGGCATGCGCAACTCGTGTTGATCGAGGAGCGTTATCTGCTCACGGATCTGAACTCGACCAACGGCACCCGGGTGAACAGCGAGACCGTGAGTGACGTCTTCCTGCGGGTGGGCGACCGGCTGCGTTTTGGTAAGGTGGAAGCGCGCTACGAGTCGGATGCGACCGGCGCGGCCCAACCGTTGCCGGAAGCGGACGCGATCGAAGCGCGGCCCGCGGCCACGAGCGAGAAGCCGACCGATTTCACCAACGCCTCGCCTTTCCCAAACCGGGCGAAGGAAAAAGACACCACCGCAAAGGCCATCCTCGCGGCGGCGGCGCTGGCTGTTTTCGCCTTTATCGTTAGCCTGCTCGGGCTCCTCCAGATTCACGGGCCCGGTTAGGCCACGAACGACTTCGCGTAGCGATCCTGGATTTCGTCCGGCGTTTTCCCGGCCGCACGCAAGCTGCGCGCGTCGGCGCGTTTCGCGAGGCGTTTGCCGGACGAATCGGCGATAAGCGGCAGGTGACAGAATTCCGGCTCCGCCAATCCCAGTGCGCGATAGAGCAGCAACTGCCGAAAGGTCGAGCGCAGAAGATCCGCACCGCGCACCACCTCGGTGATGCCCATCGCGGCATCATCCACCGCCACGGCGAGCTGGTAAGCCGGGACGTCGTCCTTCCGCCAGATGACAAAGTCGCCAAAATCGCGACCGGCGATCGCGCGTTGCGGGCCGGCGCATTGATCGATGAAATGGAGCGGTTCCTCCTCCGGCGCCCGGAAACGCCAGTTCGTGCCCGCGGGATCGTCCGCCGCTGGAATCGTTAGGCCAGCCGGCCGGCAAGTGCCTGGATAAATCGGTTCTTCATCCTCGGCATGCGGCGCGCCGGCCGCGCTCAAGACATCGCGCCGCGAGCAACTACAGGGATAAATGAGCCCGCGATCGCGCAGCATTTTCCAAGCGGCCAGGTAATGCGTGCGCCGTTTGGTCTGCCACATCGGTCCCCCTTCCCAGCCGAGACCAAACCAGCGCAGATCTTCCAGCATCGCTTCTTGGTACTCCGGCCGGCAACGGTCGCAGTCGAGATCTTCCACCCGCAGCAGGAGCGTGCCCTGCCGGGCGCGCGCGCGTTCCTGCGCGCGCCAGAAGGTGACGGCGTGGCCGGCATGAAGATAACCCGTCGGCGAAGGCGCGAGGCGTCCGCGATAAGAGTGGTCTGATTGCAAAATTGAGATTGCCTGAAAGGTCTTTCAATCTGAAATCATCCCCCTGAAATCATCAACCCCGAAGCGTCTCTTACTTTTCGATATCGACGGCACCCTGATCGATTCCGGCGGGGCCGGCCTCCAGTCGCTCCGGGATGTGCTCGCGCAACGATTCGGCATTCGCGACGACCTGCAGGGGATTGAAGTGGCGGGCCGGACGGATCCCGGGATCGTGCACCAGATTTTGCGGAAGCAGAAGATCGAGCTGAGCGACGAAAACATAGCGGCTTTTCTCGATGGCTATGTCGAGCTGCTCGCGCTCGAGTTGCCGCTGCGGAAAGGCCGGGTGCTGCCGGGCGTGGAGGAGTTGCTGCGCCGCCTTCAGGCCCGGCCGCAGAATGTGCTCGCGCTTCTCACCGGCAACCTGCGACGCGGCGCAGAGCTGAAGCTCGCGCATTACGGGCTTTGGGATTTTTTCGAGTTCGGCGCTTTCGCGGATGATCATCACGATCGCAACGAACTGGGTGCGTTCGCCCGGACGCGCGCGCGGGAAAAGTACGCGATCGATTTTGGCACCGCGGACATCGATGTGATCGGCGACACGCCGCATGACATCGCCTGCGGCAAAGCGATCGGGGCGCGAACGATCGCGGTCACAACGGGAAGTTTTTCCCGAGCGGAACTGGCGGCGCACGAACCGGATTGCATCCTCGATGATTTTTCCGAGATCGACCGGGTGCTGGCGGAGCTGGGTTGGTAGGCGCAGGCGCTCGTGCTCGTGCTCGAACGCGAAGAAAGACGAGCACGATTACGATCACGAGCAGGAGCACGAGTTTGGGAGGCAAATCGGAGGGCGCGTTTGACGAGAGGCGCAAGAGTGACATGCTTTGCCACGCGCCATGCCTACCAGTCAGCCGAGCATCCTGCCCCTCGAAGGCGAAATCGATCTCCACGTCTCCCCGCAGATCGGCGCTTCGCTCGCGAATATGATCGCGGAGAAGCCGCCCCAAGTCGTGGTCGACCTCTCCAAGGTCAGCTACATCGACAGCTCCGGCCTCGCGGTCCTGATCGAGGCGATGCAGAACGTCGGCCGTTACGGTGGCAAATTTGCTCTCACCGGCCTGCAGGATGGAGTCCGCCCGATTTTCGAAATCGCGCGGCTCGATCAGGTCTTCCGGATTTTTCCGGATACCGCGTCGGCCTTGGGGACGTGACGGAGTGTCGCCAGGGTGCGGTCGACATTCACCGAGATATCGAACCGCCCGGCCCGCTCGAGAATCGCGGAACGCGCGCTGAGCCGGCGCTCCCGGTCGGCCCAATAAAGCAGCGCGGCGCGAATCTGCGCCACATCCGAGGGTGTCTCGATGATCGTGCCGTGCACCCCTTCGTCGATGATTTCACTGAAGCCGTTGTCGCGCGTGGTCACGACGGGCAGCCCGCTGGCCAGCGCCTCGAGGCAGGCGTTGGAGAAGGGATCGTAAAGCGTCGGGAGCAGAAAAATATCGGCTGCCGCATAGAGCGCGGGAAGGTCGCGGACCGCGCCGAGCCGTTGCACGGATCGTCCGCTCGCCATGTGGGCCCGGCCGCGCCCGGCGACGAGAAGGCGAAAGTTTTTGCCTAACGACTTGACGGCCTGGACGGCGTAGCGCACGCCTTTACGTTCCCAGCCGGAGCCGACGAAGAGCACCGCGATGTCGTCCTCTTTCAGCCGGAGAATCTTCCGACGCAGCAGGCGCGCCTCGGGATCGAGCTGGTAATCGGCCAGCGAGACTCCGTTCGGCACGACATCGATCTGCCCGAGCGGGTAACCATAATATTCCTGCGCCTCATGTTTCACGAGCCGGGAGTTGGCGATGACGCGGAGCGCGCCGCCGGTGAAGAGCGACTTCTCGAGCTCGAGGGTCTCCTGGTGCTTGGAGTTGAACTGAGCGATCAGGCGGCGCGGGAGCGAGGAGACCGCGGAACGCCGGCGCATCCAGGCTTGGTGAATGCCGTCGCCCGCGCGATAAACATCGCAACCCCAGACCCGCTCCAGGCTGAGCAGGAGGTCGCATTGACTCTTCGGCTTGGCCTTGACCAGCTCGTCGGCAAAACGCCGCGCCGTCTCCCCGCGCAGGCGGGTGATCGGCCCGAAAGGCCATTCGCGCATTGGCCAGGCGGCGTCGGTAAAAAGCCGGGTGCTGTGGCCGGCCTCGCTTAGGCCCCGAGCCAACCGCTTGAGATAGGCTTCGGCGCCGCCGGTGTCGGAGTGACCCCGCCGGACCAGACCGATGGTTAAACGAGGGGCACTCATTGGTGGCAGCACGCGGGAGTTCTACCTTTACTTGCTCGCATTCCCAACAATAATGATAACGCCATGGTGGGTGAAACTCTAAAACCCCCGCCGCGCGCATTCTCGGACGCAACGGCCGCCGGCACGCTGCCGAAGCATTTGCTCTATTCGATTTTTGCGCGCATCGGCGGCTCGGGGCTTGATACGGACGCCTTTGAAACGCTCCGCGCCTCCCATCGTGGTGGCTTTCTTGGGAAGGCCGTCGCTTACGATAACCGTCAGTCGGAAATCCCGGCGTCGCGCATTCATTCCCTGCGCTGGCATCCGGTGCGGCTGCTTTCTTCCCTCGACAGCCCCTACTATTACGGCGCTAAAAAGAAGTATCTCGACTGGATCGCGGCCCGGCTCCTCGCGACCGGGCGCTACGATTTGTTTCACAGCTGGTCGGGTGATTGCCTGCTCACCCTGCGCGAGGCGCGCCGGCGCGGCATCCCCTCGGTGCTGGAAATCCCGACCTGGCATCGCGACCGCGGCAAGCTGAAACGCGGCCAGACGAGCACCGACCTGCCCGGCCCGCAGTTGCCCTGGCGGAAACGCTGGAAAGAAGATCTCCTCCTCGATCGCGAGCGTTACCTCGAGGAATACGACCTTGCGGATCTCATCCTCGTCCTCTCGGACAAGGCGGCCGAGACCTTCCTCATCCAGGGGTTCCCGGAAGAGAAACTTTTTTATCTCCCGCGCGGCGTGGACGTGGACCGCTTCACCCCGGGCACGCGGCCGCCGCATTTCCGCGCGGTTTTTTCCGGCGCGCTGATCGAGCGCAAAGGCGTCCATCATTTGCTCGAGGCCTGGCAGCGTCTCGCGCTCAAGGACGCGGAGCTCTGGCTGGTCGGCGCAGTCCACGCGGAGATCAAGCCGCACCTCGAGAAATATGCGCAGCCTAACGTGAAGGTGATCGGGTTCGCGAAGGCGCCGGAGCAGTATCTGCGGCAATCGACGGTGCACGTTTTCCCCTCGCAATGTGAAGGGAGCGCGAAAGTCACCTATGAAGCGGCGGCCTGTGGGCTGCCGCAAATCACGACCCGCGAAGCCGGCGACGTGGTCGAGGACGGCGTGCAGGGCCTCATCGTCCCGCCCGACAATGTCGACGCGCTGGCCGCGGCCATTCAGCACCTCTACGATCATCCGGAAATCGTCGACCGAATGAGCATCGCCGCGCGCGAGCGGGTCGTGGAAAACTTTACCTGGGACCATTTCCGCCTCCGCCTGCTCGAGGCCTACGAGAAGGCGATGCGGAAGGGACGTTAGGGTCGGTTGAACGTTCTCCTCATCCAGACCAAGCGGATCGGCGACCTGATCCTGACCGTGCCCGCCGTCGCCGCGGTGCGGAAGGATTTTCCCGAAGCGCAGATTTCGCTCATCGTCGCGCACGGCTCGCGCGAACTGCTCCCGGCGATTCCGGGAATCGATCACACTTTCGTGTCCCGCGGCCGCGTGACCGATGCCGCGCAATGGTTCGCCCTGGCCCGGGCGAAATTCGATTACTGCCTCG
>JBBSLW010000158.1:0-6564 GCA_038233495.1 Chthoniobacterales bacterium
ACAGATCGTCGACCGGGCCGAAGGCTACGACATGCCGGGCGAAGTGGTGGATGGCATGAGCTTCCGCGAAGTGCGCGACAAGCTGAGCGAGATCATCGCTTCCATCCGGAAGGATCCGCACCCGGCCTTTGTCGAGGCGCGCACTTATCGTTATCGCGGCCATTCGATGTCGGACCCGGCGAGTTATCGGACGAAGGAGGAGCTGGAAAAATATCGCCTCGACGACCCGATCACGCGGCTGCGCGCGCAGCTCACGCGGGAAGGGAAGTTGAGCAACGAAGAATTCGACAAAATGGACAAGCGGGCCAAGGACCAGGCGATGGCGAGCGTGAAGTTTGCTGAAAAAAGCGCCGAGCCGCCGCTCGACGAGCTCTACGATTACACCTACGCGAAGGACGTCCCGGAGGCCGAGCCGCCGGCCGGGAAACGCGCGACCAAACCCGCGTCCGCCGATTCCAAAAAATCGCGCCGCCCGTCGGAGCCCGCGCCCTCGACCAACGGAGAAAAGGCGTGAGAGAAATCACCTACCGCCAGGCGTTGAACGAGGCGCTCGCCGAAGAGATCGAGCGCGACCCGAACGTCTTCCTGATGGGCGAGGAAGTGGCCGAATACAACGGCGCCTACAAGGTCAGCCAGGGCCTGCTCGATCGTTTCGGGGCCGAGCGCATCATCGATACCCCGATCAGCGAGAATGGTTTTGCCGGGCTCGGAATTGGCGCGGCCATGGTCGGCCTGCGCCCGATCGTCGAGTTCATGACCTTCAGCTTCTCGTTAGTCGCGTTTGACCAGATCGTAAACAACGCGCCCAACATGCTGACGATGTCGGGCGGCCAGTTCAATATCCCGATCACCTTCCGCGGCCCGAACGGCCCGGCCCATCAGCTCGGCGCGACTCATTCGCACGCCACCGAGTGCCTTTACGCCAACGTCCCCGGCCTCAAGATCTGCACCCCGGCCACGCCGCGCGACGCGAAGGGTTTGCTCAAAACCGCGATCCGCGACAACAACCCGGTCCTCGTCCTGGAGTGCGAACTTTTCTACAGCCACAAAGGCGAGATCGAGGACGAAGATTTTGAACTCCTGATCCCGTTAGGCGAAGCGGAACGGAAACGGGAAGGCAGCGACGTCACCATCCTCTCCTACGCGCAGACCGTCCCAATGGCGCTGGCCGCGGCCGAGAAACTGGCGGAGGAAAAGATCAGCGCGGAGGTGATCGACCTGCGCTCGATCAAGCCGCTCGATTGGCCGGCCGTCTTTGCGTCCGTCGCGAAGACTCATCGGGTCGTGATCGCGGAACAGGATCGGCCCTTTTGCGGAGTCGGGGCCGAGATCACCTATCGGATTCAGCAAGAAATTTTCGACGAACTCGACGCGCCCGTCCAGCGCGTCTCGCAGGAGGATGTGCCGATGCCTTACAACGAGCGCCTCGAGCAGGCCGTCCTTCCCAATGCCGAAAAAATCGTCGCCGCGGTGAAGAAGATTTGTTAACCACAACGCTAACCACCCGCCACCCGTCCCTCATCACTTCTCGTTATGCCTGAAATTCAAATGCCGAAGCTGAGCGACACCATGACCGAGGGGACATTGGTGAGCTGGAAAAAGAAAGTCGGCGACACCGTGACCGCCGGCGAAATCCTGGCCGAGATCGAGACCGACAAGGCGACGATGGAATGGGAAGCGACCGATGACGGCGTTCTCAAGGAAATTTTCGTGGAGGAAGGCGGGAAGGTAAACGTAGGCGACCGCATCGCTTTCATCGGCGGCGACGACGAGGAAGCGCCCGCCGATTCCGAGAAGGACGAAGAAGAAGGCAGTGAGGGCGGCGAGAACGAGCCAGCCGAAGCACCTGAGAAAGCCCCCGCGAAAAAGAAAGCCACGCCCGCCAAGGCGGAAGCAGCCCCCGAGAAAAAAGAAGCCGCCGCGCCGGAAGAAAAATCCGAGCCCAGCCGGATCAAAGCCTCGCCGCTGGCGCGCAAAATCGCGGAAGAAAAAGGCATCGATCTCGCGAGCCTCAAAGGCACCGGCCCCGGCGGACGCATCGTGGAGAAAGATGTCACGTCGGCTGGTTCTACCGAAAAACCGGCCGCACCCGCCGCCGGCAAAGCGTCCGCGAAGAAAGCCGCCGCCCCCGAAATCTCCGCCGGTGAAACCGCACGCATCAGCCTTACCGGGATGCGCAAAACCATCGCCGAACGTCTTGTCTCCAGCCTTGGCCCGGTCCCGCATTTTTACCTCAACATCGAGATCGATGCCGCTCCTCTCATGCGCGTCCGCGCCGAGCTGAAATCGGCCGATGAAGAAGACGACGCGGGCAAAATCACGGTCAACGATTTCATCCTGAAGGGCGCGGTCGCCGCGGCTTTACGCGAGCCAAAAGTGAACGCCGCCTTCGACGGCGACGCCATTATCCATTACGGCGACGTCAACCTCGCGGTCGCGGTCGCGATCGACGAAGGCCTGGTCACACCCGTGATCAAAGCCGCGCAGAACAAATCGCTGCGCGAGATCAGCGCCGCGGTCAAAGACCTCGCCCACCGCGCCCGGAACAAGCGGATGAAGCCGGAAGAATTCCAGGGCGGCACCCTGACCGTCTCCAACCTCGGCAGCTACGGGATCGATTATTTCTCCGCCATCATCAACCCGCCCCAGGCCATCATCCTCTCGATCGGCGCGATTGTGAAAATGCCGATCGTGAATCAAGACGACGAGATCGTACCTGGCTACCGGATGAAGATCGGGATGAGCTGCGACCATCGCGTGGTCGACGGCGCGATCGGTGCGAATTACCTCAAAGCGCTTCGCCAGCTCCTGGAAAATCCGACGTTGCTTTTGCTTTAAGAGAGCGCCTGACCGTTGGTGTTGGTCGAGCAAGGCAAGCTCTCCTGGAATCAACCTCGGCCGAAACAGATCCCGGTGAAGAGGCGAACTCGAAGCGCGCCTTGTCTCCGCTCAGACCGCGAAGGTGCCGGATGATTTGGCCGCCGCCGCCAGCGTCCCGAGCGCTTCGCCGGGCGAGATGAGGCAAAGCCGAAAGCTGCTCTGCCGCACGTTCCCGAGCCGAATCACCGCCGGCTGATTATCGGCGCAATCGCCGATAAAATTAGCGCGCGACATCGCCGGCGCCCGGAGGTCCGGATTCGTTCGCACCTCCATTACGCAAACATCGTAGCGCGTCCCGTCCTCGCGCCGGAACCGTCCTTCCGGATGCTCGATCTCACGCAGATCGCACGGGATCTCGGCGCCACTCGCGTCCAGGGCGACGCCGCTTCGCGGCCCACCTCGCTCCGCCAGGCGCAGCGTCCCTGACGAACGCTCGCCCGGTCCGGCCAGCAGGATCTCGGACGCGATTTCCCCGTCGCAACGCATATCCCCGAATCGTACGACAGTCGGAGCGTCGGCGGGTAGATTATTTCGCAGGAAAAAGCACGGCGGAGGGGGCGGATGGAATCACCCCAAAAAAGTACCGCCCCCCACGCCCGATAGGGCATGAAGGGCGGCTGTTCCCCCCAGAACAAGGCCAGTATGTGAGAAGCATCTGAAAGCAGCAAGTGCAATTTTTGCGCCGGGGCCCGCGCGCAAGTTTTACGAGGGAGACGAGGTCGAAGATTTTTTCCGGGGCAGGCTGTTTCGGGCTTGGCGCCGCTCGCCGGGCGGGGCAAGGTTGTTAGGCGCCGATGATTCCGCCTAACGACGAACTTCCTCCTCCGTCCCGGCCGCTGCGGATCGCGCCCTTCGCGCTCCAGGCCGCGCGTGGTCTCGTGCGCGACCAGACGCTGCGCCGCAAGGCGATGTTCTGGACGGTGATCGTGGCGGTGGTGATGCTCTTTTGCGGCGCGACCTTCCTTACCCCCTGGCTCGACCCGAAGCTGCGCCCTGGCTGGTTCATGCTCTACTGGCTGGCCTGCGGCTGGGTCACGATCACGGTTGTGCTCCTGGCGATTTTCGATCTCCTCCTGGTGCGGGTGCAGGCTCGCCAGGAAAAACGTCGGCTGGCCGCGGAGACGGCGGCCCGGGAGGAGGCCGAGGGTGACGCCTGACGAATTCGCGCGCGGGGCCGAGCTCCCGCCCGCCGGTTGGAAAAGGCGCGAGCAGATGGAGGCGGACGAACGCCGGACGCTCGCTCCTTTTGCCCAAAAATCGGGCGACTCGCGCGGCCGACATTTTCCCGAGGAGCGCCATGTTTACCGGACGGAATTCCAGCGCGACCGGGCGCGGATCATTCATTCGCGCGCTTTTCGCCGGCTGGAATATAAGACGCAGGTCTTCCTGAACGGGACGGCGGATCATTTGCGGACACGGCTGACGCATACTTTCGAGGTGGCCTCGGTCAGCCGCACGATCGCGCGCGCGCTGGCCCTGAATGAGGACCTGGCGGAGGCGATCGCGCTGGCGCACGATCTTGGGCATTCGCCCTTTGGGCACTCGGGGGAGGAGATGCTGGCGGAATGCATGCGGGAGCACGGCGGCTTTGAGCATAACCGGCAGAGCCTGCGCGTGGTCGAGGTGCTGGAGAAAGTTTACCCGGCGTTCCCGGGCTTGAACCTGACTTTCGAGGTGCTGGAGGGACTGCGGAAACACGAGGAGGGGGTGGCGCCCTCGCTCGAGGCGCAGATCGCTGACCTTTCCGACGAGATCACTTATTACAGCCACGACCTAGATGACGCGCTCGATTTCGCGATCATCGATAGCGATCAACTTGATGAGAGCGCGATCTGGCAGCGGAGCCACGAGCGGGTGGCGCGGCGGGCGCCGGACTTGTTAGGCGCGGAGCTGCACAAGAACATCATTCGCGATATCATCGACCTGCAAGTGCGCGACGTGGTCGCGACAAGCGCGGGGGCGATCGCGGCGGCGGCGCCGGCCACTGTGGAGGAAGTGCGCGGCCAGCCGTCCAGGCTGATCCGCTACAGCGAGGAATTGCGGGCGGCGAACCGGGAGCTGCGCCGGTTTCTTTACGAGAATGTTTATTATCATCCGCGCGTCGCGGAGGTGAATCGCCGCGCCTGCGAGATGTTGCGGACGGTCTTCGCGGCCTATGTGCGCGAGCCGGAGCGCCTCGGGGAGGGGGCGGTCCGGCGGATGGAAAGCGAGGGATTACACCGGACAGTGTGCGATTACGTGGCGGGGATGACCGATCGGTATTTGCTCGAGGAGCACTCGCGGCTCTCGCCTTCTTGATCCTGCTCCTACTCCTAATCTTTTCCAGCCGGGAGGGAATAGAGTTGCCGGCCGGCGGATTGGACCAAATCAGTTGCTTATCTTGTTGTTGAGCGCAGCGAACCGCGACCCGAATCAGTTCGTCCGTCCCGATCGGCTGGATCTGACCCGTCGTCCCAATCGCCACTTGTCTTTCGGCGTCGGACCGCATGGCTGCGTTGGGGCGTGGATGGCTCGCGTCGGTTTGACCGTTGCCCTTGGGGGTCTCGAACGCCAGACTGACTTTCGGCTTACGCCCGGCAAGCTGCAGTGGCATTTCCCGGCCATGAGGCGCACGGCGCACGCTTTGCCAGTATGCGTAGGTCGTCGGCCTGGGACCGGGCAGAAACTTCAGCCGCGCAGAAATCGTGCGCTTTCGTTGCAAGTGCCAGACCGCCTCTCCCTGCGTAAATGAAAGCGACCGGGAGTGCCGGTAATCCAATGGCCCACCCTACGAGGTGGTCTGCGCCGCTGGATAAAATCACGCCCGGCCACTTGGCGAAAATTTCACATCCTCTGGCGTGCACGGATTGTAGAGGGTTTTGTAGTGAACTGGGGTGGTCACTATTACGCCTATGTGAACTATTGCATCCATGCCGGAACACCGCTCGATTGGTGGCCGAACGAGTTCTTCAACGACGACCGTCGATTTCTGACCTGCGGGACTCACGGCTCCCTTTTTGAACTGGATACCGGTAAATGCGCCGGCGGCTCTCTGTTCTCGCTCCACGTTGGACTCATCAATGACCGGATTGTTGCCTCCGCCAAAGATGATCGTCATTCCGCCTGAGTTTACTGACTGAAAAAATCGAAGCGCACGAAAAACTGGGTCAGACCGCAGGAGCGCAGGCCGCGGACGTCAAAGCGCAAGAGGTGGCCGAGCCTTTTGCGAAGCGCCTGACGAACCCTTCCGCCATGCGTTTTCGGCGCGGGCGCGGGCCAATTTTGTGAAAAAGGAAGCGGCCGTTGCCGAGGCAAAACGCGCCACCGAATTGCTCCCTGAAACGGTGACGCTTTCGAGGGCCCGGGAATCACCGAGATGCTGGCCGAGGTCTATGCTGCTTACCGGTGAGAACGCGAAGGCAATCTCGTTGCTCGATGGATTGCTGAGCCGGCCGAGCAATGTCACGGTGCCCTTGCTCAAGCTCGATCCCACGATGGATCGCCTGCGCACGGACCCAGCCTTTCAGGCCATCCTGGCGAAGCACTAGGGCCGCCCCCTTTCCCTGAGGTGCTCCCCATCCTTCGGACAGGATCGATGGGTTTCTTAGATGGTATTTCCTTCGAAAGGAGCGAGGGAACCGGCGGGTCCCGCCCGCTTCCTCCCGAGGGATTTTTGGTTCAGCTAAAATATAGCGCCGCAGGCGG
>JBBSLW010000159.1:0-6533 GCA_038233495.1 Chthoniobacterales bacterium
ATCGCGGGAGACTTCGCCCTGGCTGCGTCCACCAAGAACGAGCGCGACGGCTTTTTCTTTGATCTCACGGTCGTAACGCCGACCGAATTTGCTGATGGCTGACATGGCTTTTGTTTTCTAGCTGCCCAAAGCCCCTGTCCGCAAAATCGAAGCAAGCTCATTGCCCGGGGAGTAACCTCCTCCTTCCGCCCCTGCGGGGCTGAGTCTCAATCAAGCTCGAAACCCCCCGGGCTCACGCCCGGGGCTATCGTCTGTCGCGCCTACCGGCGCTTCATGCGGCTACAGCTCTTCACGCGGCAGAGCTCTTCTTATTCGCTCTAGCCATTCGGCGTGCGCACGCGCGAGCGAAGAACGCGGATTGTGCGATTCATTGGCGTGCACCAGAACGCTCATCTTTTCTCGCCGCTCCAAATCCGCGACATTACTTTTCGCAACCGCGTTGTCGTCTCCCCGATGTGCCAGTATTCGAGCGAGGACGGCTTCGCCAGCGACTGGCACCTCGTCCATCTCGGGAGTCGCGCGGTCGGGGGCGCCGCGCTCGTTTTCACGGAAGCCGCCGCCGTGCTCCCGGAGGGTCGGATCAGCCCGGATGATCTCGGGATTTGGAAAGACGAGCAGATCGAGATGCTGGCGCGCATTTTCCGTTTCATCGAAGCGCATGGCGCGGTCCCAGCCATGCAACTGGCCCACGCCGGGCGCAAGGCGAGCACGAGCGCGCCCTGGCTCGGCGGGAAACCGTTAGGCACCGAAGCGCGCGGCTGGAGCCCGATTTTTGGGCCGAGCCCGCTCCCGTTCGATGACGGCTACCAGACGCCGCAGGAACTGGATCGCGCCGGGATCGCGCGGATCACGGAGGCCTTCGTCGAGGCGACGCGCCGCGCGGAAAAGGCCGGCGCCAGGGTGATCGAGATTCATTCCGCGCATGGCTATTTGCTCCATAGTTTCCTCTCGCCGCTGAGCAACCAGCGGAGCGACGACTACGGCGGTTCCTTCGAAAACCGGATCCGGTTTCTCTGTGAGATCACGACCGCGGTGCGCCAGGTCTGGCCGGAGAAATATCCGCTCTTCGTCCGCATCTCCTCGACCGACTGGGTCGAGGGCGGCTGGACCGGTGAAGATTCGGTCGCGCTCGCGCAGAAACTGAAGTCGTTAGGCGTGGACCTGATCGACTGCTCGAGCGGCGGCACGGCGCCGGATGCCCAGATCCCGACCGGAGCCGGCTACCAAGTGCCGTTCGCCGCCCAGATCCGGCGCGAAGCTGGAATCGCGACCGGCGCGGTCGGACTCATCACGAGCCCGGAACAAGCCGACCAAATCGTGCGGATGGGCCAGGCCGATCTCGTCCTGATGGCGCGCGAATTTTTGCGGCATCCTTATTGGCCGCTCAACTCCGCAAGCCCTCTCCATCAGAAAATCGATGGCCCGCCCCAATACGGCCGCGCCTTTTAGCGGCTCGCCGCGGATGCGCTAAAAAACGAGCACCTGATAGCCGTCTTCGATCAGTTTCTTAAAGCTCGGGTGGCCCTTGAACTCGTCGATCAGAGTAATGTTCGCTTCCTTGATCTTGTCGGTCACTTCGAACGCGCCCGCGCAATAGCTGCACGCACCCTCAATCTGGCCGCGCACTTTTTCGAAGAGCTCGTTGTATTTGTGATCCTTCTGCGCGAACGCGACCGCGGCTTGGGTGCCGGCGCCGTCGAAGATGATGCGGGCTTCGCCGTCGCTCTCTTTTCCGTATTCGAGCGCGCCCATGAAGGCGTTGACCACGCGGCCAAGACTTTCGTGCGTATCGCCGGCGGCGAGGATGATGAATGCTGCTTTGGACATGAGATTCCTTTTTGTTGAGGTGAAAACGCCGCGGAAAGCGAGAAGCTCGCATTCCGGCCATGCGCAAGCGCGCCGCGGAAGCGACGCACGATCCCAAGGTAACATGATGCGCATTCCGCCGACAGTGACCGTCGCGAATTTTCGCGCGGTCGTGACGCGACGAAACGCGGTTCGCCGGATCGCCCTCGGCGCTGCCGGGGCAATGGTCGGCAGCCTCGCCCTCCCCGGCCTCTGGTCGCGCGGATTACTCGCCGCAACTTCCAAACAAACTATGAAACGCAAACCTAAAGCCGTCGTGCTCGACGTCATCGAAACCCTTTTCGCGATCGATCCGCTCGAGGAAAAACTCCACGCTCTTGGCCTCCCCGATGGCTCGCTCAAGATCTGGTTCCCGCGCGTCCTGCGCGATGCGTTCGCGCTTCAGGTCACGGGCACCTACAAGCCATTTGCCGAGGTCGCGACCGGGGCGCTCGCGTCGCTCCTGGCGGAGAATCGGATCGATCCGGCAGCGACCAGGATGGAGGACGTGATCGAAAGTTTCGCCAGCCTTCCGCTTCATCCCGACGTGAAGGAAGGGATCCAGCTCCTGCGCGACGCCGGGGTGCGCGTCGCCGCCCTGACCAACGGGAGCGCCGAGACCACCCGCAAAATGTTTCGCAACGCCGGGATCGAAGAGACGGTCGAGAAGTTCATCTCAATCGAGGAAGTGAAAGAATGGAAGCCGGCCGCCGCGGTCTACCGGCACGCCGCCAAAGCGCTCAACCTCGAGCCGGCCGAGCTGGCCCTGGTCGCGGCGCACGACTGGGACATCGATGGCGCAGGCAAGGCTGGCCTAACGACCGCGTATCTGGCGCGGAAACAGCCGCGCGGCTCTTCGGCGATGCATTCACCGGACGTGACCGGAAGCTCGCTCCCGGAAGCGGCCCGCAGGCTGCTCGCGTTGCCGGCCTGAGGCGGCGACGGATGATGTAATCTGGAAACCAGGAAGCCAGGATTTCGGATTTTGGATTTCGGCCTAACGAACTAGATTTGTTTCCGTTTCTGGAGCGCCATTTCCAGGACGGGCCAGACGTTGGCCGCGAGGATTTTTTGGCCGCTGGCGTTGGGATGGATCAGGTCGGACTGATTGAACGCCGGGTTGCCGGCTACGCCCTCGAGCAGGAACGGGATCAGCTCGGCGTGGTTGCGCTCCGCGAGATTCGAATACATCTCGCCGAACGCGCTCAGATAATCGGTGCCCGAATGATTCGGCAGCTGCATGCCCGCGATCACCACCCGCACCTGTGGATGGCGCCCACGAGTCTGGTCGATGATCTTCTGCAGGTTGGCCTCGATCTGCGCCACCGGCACGCCGCGGAAAGCGTCATTGATCCCGAGCTCGATCAGGATCAGGTCGATGCGCTGATCGAGAAGCGGCCCGAGCCTGCGCAATCCGCCGGCCGTGGTATCGCCGCTCACGCTCGCGTTAATGAGATGGAGCCGATGGCCGCTCGCTTCCGCTTTGGCCGAGAGCAAGGCCGGATAAGCATCACCCCGGCGCACGCCGTAGCCGGCCGAGAGACTGTCGCCGAGCACGAGCACGGTCGGGATCTTTTCGCGACTTCCCGAAGCGTCGGGGCGCGGCGCTTTGGCGAAGGCGGGCGCGGCGGCGAGGCCGAGGATCAGGAATGGGATGAGGGAGTGCATGAGCCGTTCTTCGACTGCGCGAACGGCCTTTTTGTTCATTCACTTGCCTCGGCTTTCGCCGCGTTCTAATGGTAAGCCCCCGCCGCATCCGCCGGCTCGAAACTCAACCACCTACTCGACTCTTACTTATGGCAAACTTCGGCATCAATGGCTTCGGCCGCATCGGGCGCAATGTCTTGCGCGCCATGTCCCAGAAACAGGTCGCGCAAGTCCGCGCGATCAACGATCTGACCGACACCCACACCCTCGCTCATCTCCTGAAATGGGATTCCGTCCACGGGAAATTCGACGGCGAGATCGGTTACGACGACGAAAACATCATCGTCCGAGGCCAGAAGATCCGGATTCTGAAAGAGCGCGACCCGGCCAGGCTGCCGTGGAAAGACCTGGGCGTCGACGTCGTCCTCGAGTCGACCGGCTTTTTCACCAGCCGCGAAAAAGCGGAACTCCACTTCGCGGGCGGCGCCAAGAAGGTCTTGATCAGCGCCCCGGCGAAAAACCCCGACGCCACGATCTGCCTCGGGATCAATGACGAGATCTACGACGGATCGAAGATGAACATTATCTCGAACGCGAGCTGCACTACGAACTGCCTCGCGCCCCTGGCCAAGGTCTTGAACGATAACTTCACGATCGTGAACGGCTTCATGAGCACGATCCACAGTTACACCAACGACCAGCGCATCCTCGATCTTCCGCACGAAGATCTGCGTCGGGCGCGCGCGGCCGCGATCAGCATCATCCCGTCGAGCACCGGCGCGGCGAAAGCGATCGGCGAAGTCCTTCCCGCGCTGAAAGGGAAACTGAACGGCGGCGCGTTTCGCGTCCCGACGCCGGACGGCTCGGTGACTGATTTCACCGCCATCCTCGAGAAAGAAACGACCGCGGAGGCGATCAACGCCGCCTTCAAAAAAGCGGCGAGCGACGCGAGCTACAAAGGCGTGCTCGAGTACAGCGACGAGCCGCTCGTTTCGAGGGATATCGTAGGCAACCCGCACTCCTGCATCTTCGACAGCGGCCTGACCATGGCGCAGGGGAAATTCGTCAAAGTCGTCGGCTGGTACGACAACGAATGGGGCTACAGCAATCGGTGCGTCGAGATGCTGGAGATGATCTCAGGCTAATCCTTCTCCTGCTCTTGCTCCTAATCCTGCTCCCTTCTGATGAGACCATCCTTCGACCACGAAAAGCTTGAAGTTTATCAAGAGTCTCTCCACTTCTGCGGATGGGTTGGAGAACTCCTCGCGAAAATCTCAGCGAAGGCAGCGGCAAAGGATCAACTCGATCGCGCTTCAACCAGCATCCCTCTCCATATTGCTGAAGGAAATGGCAAATTTTCGGGACGGGATCGCGCCCGTTTTTTTGAAATTTCGCGCGGCTCGGCGCTGGAGTGCGCAGCATGTCTTGATGTCTTGGTTGTCCGCAAACTCGCGCGTGAGGAAGAAGTAGCGGAGGGGAAGGAACGGCTCCTTCATATCGTGCGGATGCTCATGGGATTGTTGCGCAAATTTTCGATGCGACCAGAGATGATTCGAGAAGACGGAGGGGATTATCGATGGGAGCAGGATTATGAGCAGGGGAAGGAGAAGGAATGAGCAAACTCACCCTTCGCGATCTCGATGTGCGCGGGAAACGCGTCCTCGTGCGGGTTGATTTTAATGTCCCGACCGAAGAGCGCGACGGTGCGATCGTCATCACCGAGGACACCCGGATGCGCGAGAGCCTGCCGACGATCAACTACCTTCGCGAGAAGGGAGCAAAGACGATTCTGATGGCGCATTTCGGCCGGCCGAAAGGCAAGCCGGTGGAAAAATATTCGCTCCGGCCGGTCGGGCTCGCGCTCCATGACATGATCGATCACCCGGTCGCGTTCAGCCACGATTGCATCGGCGCCGATGCGGAAAAGATCGCGGCCGAAATGAAGGAGGGCGACGTCACGCTGCTCGAGAACGTGCGCTTCCACGCCGAAGAAGAAGCGAACGATCCCGCCTTCGCCGAAGCGCTCGCCCAGTTGAGCGACGGTCTTTACGTGAACGACGCTTTCGGCGCCGCGCACCGCGCCCATGCCTCGACCGCGGGCGTGACCAAATTCGTCAAGCAATCCGCGATGGGATTCCTGATGGAGAAGGAACTCAAATATCTCCACGAAGAACTCGCGCAGTCGGCCAAGCCCTTCCTCGTCATCATGGGAGGCTCGAAGGTTTCCGATAAAATCGGCGTGATCAAGGTGCTGATGGAAAAGGCCGACACCATCCTGATCTGCGGCGCGATGGCGAACACGTTTTTCAAGGCGCAAGGCATCCCGGTCGGCGCCAGCCGGGTGGAAGCAGACAAACTCGATCTCGCCCGCGAGCTACTCGCGCTCGCGCAGGAAAAAGGAGTGAAATTTGTCCTCCCAACCGACGCGCTGGAAACGGACGCGATCAAGACCGGCGCGGCCACGCACCAGACGGGCCGACTTTCGCCTAACGACGGCGTGCGCGAGGGCTGGCAGGCAGTCGATCTGGGCCGGGAATCGATCGCGCTTTTCAAGAACGAGATCGCGCAGGCCAATACGATCCTCTGGAACGGCCCGCCCGGGATTTTCGAGATTCCCGATTTCGCCGCCGGCACGAACGCGATCGCCGAAGCGCTGGCGCAATCCGACGCGACCACGATTATCGGCGGGGGCGATTCAGTCACGGCGGTCAAACAAGCCGGCCTGGCCCACAAGATGACCTTTATCTCCACCGGCGGCGGCGCGTCGCTCGAGCTGATCGAGGGCAAGGAGTTGCTAGGCGTGGCGGCGTTAACCGAGAAGAATTAGACAGGATTTACAGGATGAACAGGATGGAAGAATTCGCGTTGAAACCGTTCTCTTCAAAATCCTATTCATCCTGTTAATCCTGTCCAAATTTTCATGCGTAAAAAAATCATCGCGGCCAACTGGAAAATGCACATGACTCAGAGCGAGTCGGAAGCATTTCTCACCACCTTCCTGCGCGAAATCGATGACCTCGATGAAGTCGAAGTCGTGATCG
>JBBSLW010000160.1:0-6417 GCA_038233495.1 Chthoniobacterales bacterium
GTTCTCGTCACCATGCACCTACAGACGGGCGAGGTCCGTCGGGCCCGCGCGATCGAAGGGCTGCGGCTGAGCAGCGTGGTCGAGCGCGATGTCGCAATGCTCGAAGATGCCTACCACGGTTACCTGCTCTCGCGCGACCCCGCGGACCAGGAAAGCTTCCGGCAACTGCAGGCGACCGTGAAAACGCATGCCGATGAACTCCAGCAGCTCATCGGAGCGGACCCCGCCCAGGGAAAACGAGCGCTCCAGGCGCGTGATTTAATTCAGAACTGGCTAACGAAAAGCGCGCCGGGGATGAACGGCGCGGCGGTCGATCCCGCCGCCATCCTCCCTGCCCCGCCGCTACGGGTAGCCAACGGCCTCCTGCAGGAAATCCAGAAAACCGAGCGGCTCGTCCTGAAGGATGGAACCGACCGGAACCTCGCCCTGCAATTAGCCCAGATCCCGAATTTCACTGCCCGGATGCAGCGCGCGGCGGCGAACATGGAAAAGGAGACGCGCGGTTTCCTCCTCACCGGCGACGCCGCTTTCATCCAGTCGTATCAGCTCGCGACCCGCAACTTCGACATCTTTCACGGTTATCTTTCGGTCCTGGTCGATGAGGAATCGGCGGAAGAAGCAAAGCTCAGCCTCATCCGGGAAAATCTCGAAACCTGGATCACCCAGGGAGCGGTGCCCGACATCGAGGCGAGACGCAACGGACAGACTTCCTTTGACGCCCGGCACCTCGCGCAGAGCGCGGCGCTGATGGGCAAAGTCCGCCAGCCGATGGAGGAATTTTCCACAAATCAGTTCGCGCTTTATGAGGCCCGCGCCCAGGCCGCGGCGCGCCAGCGCAAATTCACCGCCTGGGGCATCGATCTCTTTTGCGCGCTCGTCACCGGGCTGCTGATCGCCTCGAGCGCTTACAGCCTGATCCTCTTCCGGCGTCAGCTCCGGAAGCTCGAGAGCGACGATGTCCGGATTCGCTCGGTCGTCGAACACGTGCTCGATGGCATGCTCACGATCGACGAGAAAGGCGCGATCTATTCCATGAACCCGGCGGCGAAGTGCATGTTCGGGTATAAGAACGAGCCATTTTTCGGCGATCAATTCGTCGACCTGATCCCGAAGTATTTCGAGCGTGAAGGTGATGGTTCGTCGGTAGACTCGACCTGGGGACGCCTGACCGAGCGGACGGGCCGGACGACTTTCGCCCTCGGCCAAACCAAGGCGCAGGCGGTTTTCCCAGTGGAAATTTCGCTCACCCAAATGTCGGTCGAGAAAGAGACTTATTTCGTGGCTACGATCCGCGACATCACGGAGCGGAAACGCTTTGAGGAAGAGCTGGCCGCGAAAAAGGAAAGTCTTGCCGTGACGCTCGCCTCCATCGGCGATGGGGTTATCACAATCGATCTCAACGGCCGCGTCGTCGTTTGCAATGCAGCCAGCGAAGCGATGACCGGCTGGCCCGCGAGCGAAGCAGTCGGGCAACCGATCAAGACCGTCTTCGCGATCGCGGCTGACGCGGCCGCGAAAGGGAAACGCGCTGCCAGCATCGGATACCGGAGCGAAGCCGAAGCGATCCTCCTCGGCACGCCCGACCGCGCTACTCTCACATCGCGCGCCGGGGCCGAACGCCTCATCGAGCAGGTCGCCTCCCCGATTCGGAATGGGAAAAATGACCTCTGCGGCGTCGTTCTTGTCTTTCGCGACATTACGGACCGGCAACGGGACGAAGCCGAGCGGCGCAAAGCGGAAGCGCTCGATCAGCTTGGCCTCCTCGCCGGCGGCATCGCGCATGATTTCAATAACCTCCTGACCGCAATTATCGGCAACGTCTCGTTGGCTTCCGCCCTTCTCCCGCCTAACGACGAGATGAGGGAGCGCCTCGAGGACGCGCGCAACGCTTCCTTCCGGGCGCGCGACCTGGCCCAACAGCTTCTCACTTTTGCCCGCGGTGGCGCCCCGATTAAGCAATCCGCTTCGGTCGCTCATCTTATTCAGGAAACAGTCAGCTTTTCTCTGCGCGGTTCCTGCAGCCGGAGCGAACTGGCGATCGAGCCCCAGCTTTGGTCGGCGGAGTTCGATCCGGGCCAGATCAGCCAGGTGATCGCGAATCTGGTCGTGAACGCGGACCAGGCCATGCCCGACGGCGGCACCCTCCACGTCAGTTGCGACAATTTCTCGAACATTCCCGACAGCCCCCTCGGCATTCAGAATCTCCCCGCGGGCGATTACATTCGCATCCAACTGCGCGACGAAGGCGTGGGCATTCCACCCCAGTGCCTGAAACAAATTTTCGATCCCTACTTTACGACCAAGCCGAAAGGCAACGGTCTCGGTCTCGCGACGACTTATTCCGTGATCAAAAACCACGGCGGCATGATCACGGTGAAGTCGGAACAGTTCTGCGGCGCCACCTTTGCCGTCTACCTCCCGGCCGCGCGACAACCGTCGATCGCCGTCGCGCCCGCCGCCCCGCCCGCGCAGGAGCCGATGTTGAAGGGTTCCGGCCGCGTCCTGGTGGTGGACGACGAAGAAGCGATTCGGATGCTGGTCGATTTTACGCTTTCCCGCCTCGGCTACGAAGTGGTAGCGGCCGAGACCGCGCTCCGCGGGATCGAGCTTTACCGCGAGGAACTGGAACGCGGCCAGCGTTTCGACCTTGTCATCCTCGACCTCACGCTGCCCGGCGGGATGGGCGGCAAGGATGCACTCAAGAAATTGATCGAGATCGATCCGATGGTCACAGCGGTCGTCTCGAGCGGTTACGCGACCGATGCTACGATGAGTCGCTACGAAGATTACGGATTCCGCGGCGTGATCGCGAAACCGTACGAAGCCGCCGAACTCAGCCGCAAAGTGCACGCAGTGATCGAAGCGAGCCGGATGAATTTCGCCCCGGTCGCGGAACGATTCGAGCAAACCTTCTGAGCCGCCGGCCGCAGCGCGGCAACTTGCAGAGCTTCCCCGCCCCCCTAGTTTATCCCCGGAAATGACGAACGCTCCAGCCCGGTCCGATTCACGCACCCTACCCGCCGCCTACGATTCGAAGATCGAAGGCAATGTCATCTTTACCCAGCTCGACGCGGCCATGAACTGGATGCGCAAAAATTCGCTCTGGCCCATGCCGATGGGGCTGGCCTGTTGCGCGATCGAGCTCATGGCGACGGCTTCCGCGCGTTTCGATATCGCGCGCTTCGGCGCCGAAGTGATGCGCTTCTCCCCGCGCCAATGCGACGTCATGATCGTGGCCGGCACCGTGACCTACAAAATGGCCCTCGCCGTGAAACGGATCTACGAGCAAATGCCGGAGCCGAAATGGGTCATCGCGATGGGCGCCTGCGCCTCGAGCGGCGGCATGTATCGCTCTTACGCGGTGCTCCAAGGAATCGACCAGCTGCTCCCCGTCGATGTCTACGTTTCGGGGTGCCCGCCGCGTCCCGAAGCTCTCATCGCCGGTCTCATGAAACTCCAGGACAAGATCGCCGGCGAACGTTCCTTCACCTCGCAAAAACGCGGCTTGGTCGACAAGATCGAAAGCCTCGTCTGATTTCATCCCTCCGCCTTCATTCTTTCTTCCATGACTGGTCCTGAGCTCCTCGCGTCCCTGAGCAAACTTCTCGGGAAGAGGATTCGCGAACAAATCGAGTTCCGCGGAGAGACCACTTATGTGATCGACGCGGCCGATTTGCGAGAGGTTTCGCAGTCCTGCAAAGACGAGCTCTCTTTCGATTACCTGCTCGATATTTCGAGCGTCGACAATTTTGGGACCGAGCCCCGCTTTGAAGTCGTCTACGAGCTTTACTCGATGACGCTGGAGGTGCATCTGCGCCTGAAAGTGCGGGTGAGCGAGGACAACCCGGCGGTCGACACCGTCTCCGACATCTGGCCGACCGCGAACTGGCACGAGCGCGAGATTTGGGACATGATGGGCCTGCGTTTCAACGGCCATCCCGATCTGCGCCGGATCCTGATGTGGGAAGGCTATCCCTACTTTCCGTTGCGGAAGGAATTCCCGCTCGAGGGGCTCCCGAGCGACATGCCGGACGTGGCTTTCACCTCCGCCGCGCCGATGGAAGGCGGGCCCTTCGTGACCCAGCCGAGCACGGCCACGACGAAAGATCGTGAGCCACGCGCGCGCCGTCCGCTGGCGGAGTAACGTCGGCCCACCTGGCAGGCCTCACGACGCCGGCAGGACTTCGGAGAGCAACTGGCCGAAAATCGCTCCGCAGGCTTCGCCGGCGGCGAGGACTTCGGCGTGGGAGAGCGAAGCGGGATTGAGCCCGGCGCCCCAATTCGTTAGGCAAGAAAATCCGGCCACTTCCAGGCCGAGAGCGCGGGCCTGGATTGTTTCGCAGACGGTCGACCTCCGATCGCGTCCGCGCCCAGCGTTCTCAGCATCCGCACTTCGGCGGGCGTTTCGTATTGTGGGCCGAGCACGCCGGCGTAGACGCCCTGCCGCAGGGTGAGTTCCGCGCCGGCGCGGCGGCGGCGAAATGCGCACGCCAAGCCGGAGAATAAGCATCGGTCAGGTCGACGAACTCGGTTTTGCCTAGCAATGGCGTGGTGCCGGTAAAATTGAGCTGATCGCTCAGCATCATCCAGGAGCCGGGCGCAAAATCCGGGTTGACGCATCCGGCCGCGTTCGTGAGGATGATTTTTTCAACGCCGGCCCGGGCCAGAAAACACACCCCGGCGGTGATCTCGGACGCGCTGTGGCCTTCGTAGAGATGGACGCGGCCCTGCGCGAAGACGACGCGAGTGCCGCCGATTTCGTCGAGCACGAAACGCCCGGCGTGTCCCTTCACGGTCGAGCGGGCAGACCGCCGATCTCGCTGTAGGGGAATGATCGGTCGCGCGCCGGCTTCTTGACTAACGAGCTGAGCCCGGAGCCGAGGACCACGGCGATTCGCGCGCCGTATTCGCGCACCCGTTCAATCGCGAAGCTGTCCACGTCAGGCCGCCGAGACCGGGGGCGCGGAAGCCGGTCGTTTCGTCGTCGCCATCACATCGGGCCGGGCACCGTCGTCGCGCGCGGCCACGCCTTTACCTTCCTTCGGGTAAGCGATGCGGGTGTGGAGCATGTTCATAAGGGTAAAGCGGAAGCGTTCGGCGATCGTCTTGAGTTCCCGCAAAGTCAGTTCGCACTCGTCGAGCTGATGGTCTGCCAGGCGCTGGTCGATCAGTTCGGTCACGAGCTGCTCGATCTTGGCCGGGGTCGGCTTTTCAAGCGAGCGCGAGGCGCTTTCCACCATGTCAGCCAGGCTGATGATCGCGCTCTCCCGGGTCTGCGGTCGCGGCCCGCTGTAGCGGAAACTTTCCTCCGAGACCTCGGGGATATCTTCCTCGCGCATCTTCATGATCTTGCCGCCGGCCTTCGCGTCCTCGAGCTGCTGCAGGGCGCGTTTGTAGAAGTAGAAGACTAACGACGTCCCGTGATGCTGCTGGATGACGTCGATGACCTGCTGGTTGAGTCCGTGCTTGAGCGCGAGGTCGACCCCTTCCTTGACGTGCGCGATGATGATGAGCGCGCTCATCGTCGGGGCGAGATCGTCGTGCGGGTTGCGCTCGAAGTTCATGTTCTCGGTGAAATAGTCCGGCTTCACCAGTTTCCCGATGTCGTGGAAATAGGAGCAGACACGGCAGAGCGTGGCGTTGGCCCCGATCGCCTCAGCGGCCGACTCCGCGAGGTTGGCCACGACGAGGCTGTGATGATAGGTGCCGGGCGCCTCGATCGTCATCCGGCGCAGGAGCGGATGATTGAGGTCGGAGGCTTCGAGCCAGGAGATGTCGGTCGTGATCTGGAAAAGCTGCTCGAGAATGGGCAGCGCGCCGCCCACCAGCATGGCGGTGACGATGCCGTTGCCGATCGCGAACGCGCTCTGGATTCCGATCATCGTCCAATCGGTTGCGCCAGGATTGAAGAAATTGATCGGGCCGACCAAACCGAAAGCGAGCGAGAGCAGCCAGATGGCGAGACCAACGCAAAGCCCGGCGCGAATCAACCGGCTCCGGCGGCGCACCTGCAGGGTGAAATAGACGGCAGTGAATCCGCTGATCAGACCGTTCACGAGCATCGGCGCATCGATCCGGCTAACGAGGATGGCGCTCCAGAGACTAACGAAAACCGCGCCGTAAAGACCGTGGTTGCGCCCGAGCAGAACGCAGAGCACGAGCGGCGCGAAAGCATAGGGCGCGATCAGCCAGGCTGTCTCCGGCCTGAGCGCGACGAAGACGCCGCTGTTGCAAAGCACGATGAGCAGCTTGGTCGCGGCGAGCTGCAGATAGATGACGCCGAAGACGAGCAGGACGCGGGAGTTGCGCAGGAACGTCTTGGGCTGATTGATCCAGAGCTGGACCACCGCGGTCGCGAAAAAGAGGAGCGCGATAACGAAGTTTTTGGTCGGTTCCTGTTGCTCCCCGCTGAAAATA
>JBBSLW010000161.1:0-6383 GCA_038233495.1 Chthoniobacterales bacterium
ACGCTGAGATCGAGCTCGAGATCGACGCTGTAATCGATCTCGCCTTTCCGCGGCATCCCGAACATTTTCTGCGCGCGGAAATAGGCTTCGAAGGCGCTGCACTGCTCGTCGGTGCGGCCGGTGGCACGGAGGTAATTGACCGACTCAGCGTCGACCGGGAAGTAGCCCATCGTCGCGCCGTACTCGGGCGACATGTTGCCGATCGTGGCGCGATCAGGCAGCGGCAGCGAGGCCGCGCCTTCGCCATAAAATTCCACAAACTTGCCCACGACTTTTTGCGCGCGCAGCATCTGCGTAATGTGAAGTGCGAGATCAGTCGCGGTCACGCCTTCACGGAGAGCGCCGGTCATGTTCACGCCGACCACTTCCGGGGTGAGGAAATAAACCGGCTGGCCGAGCATGCCGGCTTCCGCTTCGATCCCGCCGACGCCCCAGCCGACGACCCCGAGGCCGTTGATCATGGTCGTATGCGAATCGGTCCCGACGAGCGTGTCGGGGTAGAAGAGTTGAGCGTTGTCGGTCGAGAGCTGAGAACTGAGCACGCCCTTGGCGAGATATTCGAGATTCACCTGATGCACAATGCCAATGCCAGGCGGGATGAGCCCGAAGGTTTGGAAGGCTTGCTGGCCCCATTTCAGAAACTCGTAACGCTCGCGGTTGCGCGTGAATTCCATGTCCATGTTGAGCTGCAATGCCTGCGCGGAGCCGGCGAAATCGACCTGCACGGAGTGATCGACAACGAGATCGACCGGGACGAGCGGCTCGATGATTTTCGGATCGCCGCCGAGACGCTGGACCGCGCTGCGCATGGCCGCGAGATCGACGACGAGCGGGACGCCGGTGAAATCCTGGAGGACGATGCGCGCGACGACGAAAGGGATCTCCTCGTTCGCTGGCGACTTCGCGTTCCAGTTGGCGAGCGTCTCGACATCTTTGCGCCCGACCTTTTTTCCGTCGCAATTGCGCAGGACGGACTCGAGGACGATGCGGATGCTGACGGGCAGGCGCGAGATTTTGCCGATCCCCTGTTCCTCGAGCGCGGGCAGCGAATGGAAGAATCCTTCGCGCCCCTGGCCGGCGTCGAATTTTTTCAGGGTCTTGAATTCGTCAGGTATCGGCGTGCTCATTTCAACTCCGCGAGTTTGACTTTGATCTTCTCGAAATCAGGCAGCTCGCGTGCGTCATCGTGGACCTCGGCGTACTGGATGAGACCGTCACGATCGATCAGAAACGCGGAGCGCTTCGCCACCCCGGCAAAGCCGAGATTCAGCTGCGGCAAAAACGAGTCGTAGGCCACGTCGTAGTCGTTAGCCACCTTGTGTTCGTAGTCGCTCAGGAGGGTGACGTTGATCCCTTCTTTCTGCGCCCACGCTTCCTGCGAGAACGGATTGTCGCCGCTGATCCCGTAGACTTCGCAGTTGAGATCGCCGTACTCGCGCATGCCGTTGCCGACGCCACACATCTCGGTCGTGCAGGTGCCGGTGAAGGCCATCGGGAAGAAAAGGAGAAGGGTATTTTTGTTCCCGAAATTTTCACTCAACCGGACCGGGCGCGGCCCGTCGGCAGTTTTGGTGGGGAGGGTGAAATCAGGTGCCTTGCTGCCGATCGAAAGTGCCATGGGAATATGCTCCGGTTAAGTTGGTTGGGGGAGAGGCAGTATAGAAACACGCGGGGCGCGGTCAAAAGATTTGCGGGCCCGGAGTGCCGATGCCCGGGGCCACTGCCCTCTTCCACGCCGGAAAACCGGCCTGCCGCGCTCGTTAGGCGCGATCGTCGCGCAGTTGCGCGACGGTGACCGAGACGCGCTTCCGCGGGGCTTCCGGTTTCACCGCCGGGGCGGCCTTGGCGGCGGGCGCGGGGGCGACCTTGGCGGCCGCGGTGAAGACGACGTTGCCCGGGTTGCCTTTGAGTTTCGGCAGCTTGGGCAGTGACTCGGGGATGATCTTGACCAGGGCGCCGATCGGGAGCTGCGCGTAGACTGCGGTCACATCCTTGGAAGACATCCGGACGCAGCCGTAGCTGGCCGGTTTGCCGATGATCTTCTCCTCGGGCGTGCCGTGGATGTAGATGCAACGGTTGAAAGCGTTCGCGTTCATCTTCTCGAGGCCGCGCAGCCAGATGATGCGGGTCACGATCGGATCGCGGCCAGGGGCGTTAGGCGCGAGAATTTCGCCGGTGAAACGGCGTTTGTGGAAGACCGCTCCGGGCGGGGCGTGGTCGCCGATTTTTTCCGCGACCTGGAGCCAGCCTAACGGCGTCGCCATGCTGCCCCAACGATCGCCGAGCCCGAACTTCGAAGTCGAGACCGGGTAGATCGCGGCGCGCTGGCCATTCTCGATCACCATTAGTTTCTGGTCGCGCACGCTGATGATGATGCGCGGCGGGATGGGATTCTCGATCCCGGCGAAGAGAGGAAGCGCGCTCGCCGCGAAAAAAAGCAGGGCAAGGTAGCGGGCGCGGAAAAGCATTGGCGGATTGATTAAACGAGGACGGGGTTTCATGTCACACGGGAATTGCAATTTCTGCCGCGGCCGGCAAGCTCACCCGCGGCCACCATTGCGCCAGCGAAGAGAAGGCGACGTAGAGAAATCCGGCCTGGAACATGATCAGAAAGGGCAGGGTAAAATATTGGCCGTGGCTGAAGGCGGACCAAACAAAGTAGGTGAAATAGGCCGCGAACCCGAGCTCGACGAGCGGGAGGAGCGACTTGATCGGCATGTAGCGGCAGGAGCGCCAGGCCTGTGATCTGTTTTCGATCCCGTACTTCGGTGTCCGCTGGAATTCCGACTCGTGATTGAAGACGGCCTCGAGGACGGCGCGCGCGTTGTTGATCGAGAGGCCGACCCCAAGCGCGATGAGCGCGGGGAGCAGCAGGATTTCCTTCATCCAGGTGCGCGGATGCAGTTCGCGCTGCGCGCAAATGTAAAAGACGGCGACCGAGACCGAGGCGGTCAGGAAAATCGGGAAATCGAAAAGCAAAACGCGCGGCCAACCGGATTGCGGGCCGGCCGCGGACGGGTGCAGAAGCACGCAAAGACAAGCGAGCAGGAGGTAGGCGAAATTGGAAGTGAGATGGCCAGTCGCCTCGATCTTGATCGTGAGCGGCAGGGAGCTGCGCCAGATCCGGGGAAGCAATTTCTTGCAGGTCTGGATGGAGCCCTTGGTCCAGCGATGTTGTTGCGATTTGAAGCCGTTCATGTCGACGGGTAACTCGGCTGGCGTCACGATATCGGTGAGGAAGATGAACTTCCAGCCTTCGAGCTGTGCCCGATAGCTGAGGTCGAGGTCTTCGGTAAGGGTGTCATGCTGCCAGCCACCCGCGTTTTCGATGCAGGATTTGCGCCAGAGCCCAGCTGTGCCGTTGAAATTAAAAAAACGCCCACTCCGGCTGCGTGCGACCTGCTCGAGGAGGAGATGGCCATCGAGAAACATGGCCTGCACCCGGGTGAGCAAAGAGTAGCCGCGGTTGAGGTGGCCCCAGCGGGTCTGGATCATCCCGACTTTCGGGTCAGTGAAAAAGTGCACGGTCGCCTTAAGCAACTCGGGCTGGGGCACGAAGTCGGCATCGAGGATGCAAACGAAGTCACCCCGCGCGGTGGCCAGGCCGTGCTCGAGGGCGCCGGCCTTGTAGCCGACGCGATTCGTCCGCTGGATCAGTTCCGCGTCGAACCCGCGGGCATTCAGGCGCTCCACGCAGGAAGCGGTCCGCTCCCGCGTGTCGTCGGTGGAATCGTCGAGCACCTGGATCTGCAAAAGGTCTTTCGGATAGTCGAGTTCGCTGACGGCCTTGAGCAGCCGCTCCACGACATAGATTTCATTAAAAAGCGGGAGCTGCACGGTGACGACCGGGAGCTGCTCGAAATGACCCAGCGGCTGAGGCGCGCGCTTCCGGTTCTTCAGGAAGAGATAGACGATGACGTACCGATGCAGTCCATAGCCGGAGAGGCCGATGAGGACGCTCAGGTAACAGATCGTCCAGATTACATCCACAACGCTTCCACCCATAAATAGCCAGACGGTGCGGCTGGTTAAGGCGCACAGAGGCGACATGATGCCGCTTCCGCGACTTGCGTCAAATCAAATTTCGGGGGATCGCCCCGGGATATCCGAGGGAAATTCGTGGGTGCAGTAGTCGATCCGGCGCGCGAGGTCGGGTGTGTGAGCGACGCGGCCCGGACCGGGCGCGACCTTGGATCGGCATCATATTTGCCCGGCGAGGCAAGCGCCGCATGGTTTCTGCTCGAATTCTCTATGCGGATTCCGGGCAGTGGAGCAGGCGTTAGCGCGCCGGTGCCGGCGTTTAGCCAAGTTGAAATGGCGGCACTCGCCGGTTGCGTCGCGGGCAAACCAGCCGAAAGCTGACCAGCCGTCTGAGGCAAAAACGTGCAAGAGAAAGAAAAATTGCGGACCCGGCCACGCGGCCGCTTCGAGCGACTCAACGTCGTGGTCAGCATTTTGATCGCGGGCTGGGTGCCGGTCGCCTTCATGCTCGTCGTCTCTTACACGATCCTGACCAATACGCTGGAATCGAAAATCCTGCGCGACCGTCAGACCTTCGTCAAGCTCATCGCTCACCTCGTCGGCGATGACCTGACGCGGAGCGCGGCGATCGCCGAGTATTACCAGACCTATCCTCCGGTCGCGAACCTCTTCAGCGCCCGTTACCCCGACCTCGCGGCCAAACGCTGGCTGCAGGAAACCTATTTTTCCCATCCCCGCATCGACGGGATGTTCATCGCCACGGCGGATGGTCGCCTGATCGCTTCCGTACCGGACGATCCGGCGATGATCCTGCAAAATCAGATCTCGAAAACCTGGCTGGAAGGCGCGCGTGCGGCCAAGAATTACTACGTCTCGCCGGTGCACCCACGGAATTCGGATAATCGCCTCGCGACGGATCTCGTGAGTCCGATCCGAGGGCCTGATGGCGAGATTATCGGATTCGTCGGCGTCTCGGTGCTGGTCGAGCGAATCGGCCGGCGCCTGTCGACGATCGATTTCGCCGACCAGGCGGAATGCCAGATCGTGGACCAGAACGGGACGGCGCTTTTCAGCACGGATTTCAAGGCCAGCGCGGGTGTGTCCGCCGACGCGGCTGCCTTGAACCGACAATTCCACGCGGAAAAGACCGGCCACATCGAGAGCGAAGGCGTGCTCTACTCCTCGGCGCCCGTGGATACGACGGGCTGGATCACGGTGGTGCAGCAGCCGCGCGCGGTTGCCTACAAGCCAGTGCGCGATCTCCTCGGGAAAATGACCTTTCTCGCCAGCTGGCTGATCGTGGGCACGGCGATCATCGCCTGGCTGGCCGGCAAATTTTACAAACGCCAGCGAGAAGCATCGGAGCGGATCGAACGCGAGGTCATTTTCAACGACAAGATCCTGGCCAACATGCCGAGCGGCATCGCGCTGGTCGATCCGGAGACGCGGCGTTTCCTCCAGGCGAACGAGGCGTTCGGGCAAATGGCGCGGCGCTTTGGAAATCTGCCGCCCGAGAAGGAGATGGCGGAAGCGACCTACGAGGAGGTGAGCATCGCGCCGGCGGAAGCGATCGACAAAGTGCTTTCGTTTGGGACGCCGTTCCAGCTCGTGGAGCAGCCGCTCGTCGATCGCGCCGGGGTGACAAATTTCGTCAACGTCAATCTCCTGCGGTTGCAGGATTCCAAACAGACCGTGCAAGGCGTGCTTTTCCTGGTCGAAGACAAGACGCGCGACGTCCGGCTGCGGCAGGAATTAATCTCGGCCAATGCGGCCAAGGACCAGTTCCTCGCCCTCCTCTCACATGAATTGCGCAACCCGCTTTCACCCGTGATCGCGATGGTCGGAGAGCTCGAAGCGCGCACCCCGGAGAATCCCGAGCTGCGTCAGCCGCTCGCCGTCATCCGGCGCAACGTCGAACTGGAAGCCCGTTTAATCGATGACCTGCTCGACGTGACCCGGATCGCGAAGGGCAAGCTGCAGCTCAGCTTCGAGGTGACCTCCGTGCATGAGACTTTGCAGCGAGCCTACGAAATTTGCCGCGAGGATATTCGGCAAAAAAACCTGCACTTCGAATTCCAGCTCGAGGCGAAACAGGATTACGTCAATGGCGACCCGGCCCGGCTGCAGCAGGTCTTTTGGAACCTGATCAAGAACGGCGTCAAGTTCACGCCCGAAGGCGGGCGGATCGTGGTCGAGACCTCCAACCTGAGCGACGACCGGATTGCAATCCGGACGATCGATACCGGGATTGGGATCGAGCCGGGGAAACTCGACAAGATCTTCAACGCCTTCGAGCAGGGGCAAAGCTCGATCACGCGGAAGTTCGGCGGGCTCGGGCTGGGGCTCGCAATTTCCAAGGCGATGGTGCGAGCACACGGCGGAACGGTCGCGGTCGAAAGCGA
>JBBSLW010000162.1:0-6339 GCA_038233495.1 Chthoniobacterales bacterium
CAAAACCGAGTGCTTCGGGGACTCCATTCCACCCACCCGTGCCGCCCCCGAGTTGATGGCTTTGGATTACATCGAAACCTTCTACAACCGCCGCCGCCGGCACAGCAGCCTCGGCTACAGATCCCCGCTCGACTTCGAAAACAACTGTTCCCCCCAAACAAAAAACAACCCCCCAACTACAATCAAAATCTCCCGAAACCCCTGCCCTCGTTTTCGAAGAAGATCACCGGGCTCACGCCCGGGGCTATTTTCTGTCGCGCCTCCGGCGCTTCGATTCGGCTGCCGCTTTGTTGCGTTGAGACGGCTGCCGCATGTTTGCCTCGAAACGGCTACCGCTCCTGTTTAAAACGCTTAGCGCGGGCCGGCTTGCTCGATGTCGATCAGGCGCGGGCCGACCCGTTTCCCGAGGTATTTGATCGACTTGAAGAGCATGAAATAAAACGCCGCGACCGCGAGCACCGTGATGACCGCGGTGGCCCAATGCTGGGTCCGCATCCGGGCGAGACTCGGGGCGAAAGCGATCACGCCGAAAAGACTGAGCAGGACGATGATGGCGTCGAAACTGGCGCGCTGCCAGTAGCTGCCGCCGAGGTGGAGCCACATCCCGAATTCATCGAAAGTCAGCGCCATGCCGAAGCCGTAGAGAAAAGCGCAGAGCTGGCGCATCCGGTCGTTAGGCCGGGGCGTGAAAACGAGCAGCCCGCCGGCAAAGGCGAGAAGAAAGATTCCGTAGTTGAGATGATGAATATGGGTTTCACCGAAATGGAGAAAGAAGTCCGGGATCCAGCGCAGCATGATCAGGATCACGAGCACGCGGGAGACGATGAAGGTGAGCAGAAACGTCGTGAACGTGATCCGGGCGAGCCGCCGAATCGGGAGGCCGGAGGGCGTGGTCGCGGAGACGGTGATCATCGAAGTCAGCTTGCGCGCGGCTTACGAGTTGGTCGAGGCGGGAGTGGCGCTCGGGCTCGGAGTGGCGCTCGGCGTCGGGGTTGGCGTCGGTGAACTTCCGAAGGGAGTCGGTTCCGGCGTGGCCTGAAGGCGGTGGCGAATTTCGGCCGCGAGTTTGCGCGTCTTCGCTTCGTCGACGCCGCGTTTGGTCGCTTTCTCAAACTCGGAAAACTCGCGCTCGATCTCCGCGTAGGCGTGATCACTCAGCGCCTTGACTTTCTCGGCCAAACCGGTGACCGCTCGTGCTCCGAGCCGGCCCGGAACTCCGGGAAACCATCGGCCGGCATGGCGGCGAGCTGGCGCGCGTGAATTTCGCTCAAGTCGAGCAGCGCCTGGGCATAGGGCAAGGCCGCTTTCATTTTCTTAAAGCGCGGGTCGCGATACGACGCGTTGCGATCGAAGCCCGAGAAGACGCGCCATTGCATGATGTAGGAGTGCACCCAGCCGCGGTTGAAATAGAGATAATATTGGTAGTGCGGATCGACGAACGTCCTGATGTAGAAGCCGGTTTCTTTCCCGGAATCTTTCACCGGAAAATCCGCCACCGTGAGCTGGTGATGGGGAGGAATCCCCGGGCGATTTCGTCCTCCCAGGTCGGCAGAGCGGGTGGCGGACTCGGCGCAGGATCCGCGCGCGTGACCGGGGAAAGGACGAGCGCGAAGGCAAAAGCGGCAACGCTAAGAAATCGATGCAACATCTTGAACTCGCGCGCGAGCATAGGGCTCCGGCGTTTCAGACAAGCTTCCAAGGCCACGCCCGCCGCACGGCCTCTTGCCCAAGCGACGGCGGGATGTCATCTTCCGCCTCGCGTTCTCGCCGAAGTAGCTCAGTGGTAGAGCAGCTGATTCGTAATCAGCAGGTCGCGGGTTCAATCCCCGCCTTCGGCTCCACTTCCCGCGGGGCCCGCGTTGCTGCGCCTCGGCAGCGGTGTTAGACACTGAGATGGGTTCCTGGCGCAGATTGAGCGGCGCATTGCTTCTGGCGATTTCGCTTTTGGCCGGGCCGACCCTGCGTGGCCAGGTCTTCGAGGGCCGGAAACTGGTCGAGGCGACACTGGTCGCCGACACCGCCACGATCGTGCCCGGCCAGCCCTTCACCGCCGGACTCCTCCTCAAGATGGTGCCGGGCTGGCATACCTACTGGAAATTCCCGGGCGACGCCGGCATCCCAACCGAGCTGAAATGGAAACTGCCGCCCGGCTGGAAAACCGGCCCGATCCAATGGCCCATCCCGCTCAAGCTGAGCGAGCCGGGCGACATCCGGATTTACGGTTACCACGACGAAGTGCTCCTCATGATGCAGGTCACGCCCCCGGCGAAGATCAACTCCGCGACGGTGAAACTGGAAGGCGCGGCGGATTGGCTGGTCTGCGAAAAAGTCTGCATCCCCGGGAGCGCCGAGGTGCAGCTCGAGTTGCCGGTCGGCGCCGCGGGCGCGGTGGCGAATCAGGAACTTTTTGCGAAATTCCGCGGCCGGCTCCCAAAGGCGCTGCCGGAAAGCGCGCGCTCCGCGCTCCACTGGGGACGTCGGCCTAACGAATTCCGCCTCACCATCGCGGACCAGAGTCTCGCCCGGACGGAAGGCGTCGATTTCTTCCCGTTGCCCGAGACCGGGACTGTGATCGGGCACCCGCGCCGCGAGAAGACTCCGGACGGCTCGCTTGTATTCGCGATTCCGCTCGAGACCGCGGACCCGGGCGTGCAGTCGCTCGACGGCCTGATCGTGGCGGGCGATCACGCCTTTTCGTTAGGCAAAAGTGCCGGCGGCGCGATCGCGCCCGCCCCGGCGAAAAGCGCGGTTCCCGCGCCTGTCGACGGTCTGCTCAAGCTCCTCCTCTTCGGGTTTATCGGCGGCTTCATTCTCAACCTCATGCCGTGTGTGCTGCCGGTGATCTCGCTCAAGATTTTCGGTTTCATCCAGCACGCCGGGGACAGTCGCGCGCGCATTTTCGGCAATGGTCTCGCCTTTACCGCGGGCATCTTCGCCTGGTTCATCGGCCTGGCGCTGCTCATGATTGGGCTAAAGTCGGCCGGGCACGAGATCACGTGGGCCTTCCAGTTCACCAATCCCTATTTCGTCGTCGCGATGAGCGCGGTCGTGCTCGTCTTTGCGCTCAATCTCTTTGGGGTCTTCGAAATCACGCTCCCGGCCTCCGCGAGCAGTGGCCTGCTCGGCTGGAGCGCGCGCGAAGGATATGCCGGCTCCTTTTTCCAGGGTGTCTTCGCGACCGTTCTCGCCACGCCCTGCACCGCGCCTTATCTCGGCACCGCGCTCGGGTTCGCCTTTGCGCAGTCGGCCGGGATTATTCTTCTCATGTTCCTCGCGATCGCGGCGGGCATGAGCGCGCCGTATCTCCTGCTTAGCGCGCAACCGGGCTGGCTCCGCTTTGTCCCGCGCCCCGGCCCCTGGATGGTGCGGGTGAAGCAGTTCATGGGTTTTCTCCTCCTTGCGACGCTGCTCTTTTTGCTCTGGGTCATCGGCGTCGCGCGCGGGCCGGATGCGACCATCTGGGTAGGCGCGTTTCTCCTCTCGCTCAGTGTCGGCTGCTGGATGTTTGGCTCCTTCTCCACTCCCGGCGCGAGCGGCGCGCAGCGCTCCGTCGTGCTCGTCCTCATCCTCCTCCTCGTCCTCGGCAGCGGCTTCTATTTCATCGGCCAAAAGTTCGGCGCCTCGCAGGCGGCCGCGTCCAGCCCGACGAAAGACGGCTGGCTCGTCTTCAGCCCGGAGCGCGTCCAGGCCGAGCTCGCCCAGGGCCGCAGCGTCTTCATCGATTTCACCGCCGCCTGGTGCATCACCTGCAAATTCAACGAAGCCTCCGTCCTCGAAAGCGCGGCGGTGAAGGACGCTTTCGAGCGTTACGGCATCGTGAAAATGAAGGCCGACTGGACCAATGCCGACCCGGTCATCACAAAAACCTTGAAACAATTCGGCCGGGTCGGTGTCCCACTTTATGTGCTCTACCCGGCTGCGGCTCCCGACCAGCCGGTGATTTTGCCCGAACTGCTCACCCAGGCCCTGGTCCTGGATCACCTGCAATCCGCCGCGCCGAAAGTCGCGGCCACCCATTAAACTTATGAAAACCAAACTGCTTCTCATCACTCTGACTGCTTTCTGCAGCGGCGCGCTCTTCGCCGCCGAGGCGCCCAAGGTCGGCACGGCCGCGGCCAACTTTTCCCTGCCCGGGGCGGATGGTAAAACCCACTCGTTAGGCGATTTCAAGGGCAAATACGTCGTGCTCGAATGGTTCAACCCGGGCTGCCCCTTCGTGCAAAAGCATTACAAGAGCGAGAACATGCAGGCCCTGCAGAAAGAGTTTCACCGGCAAAGGCGTGACCTGGCTGACGATTGATTCCTCCGCGCCCGGCGCGCAGGGCCATCTCACCGCCGAGCAGGCGAAGAAACAAGTCAGCGACTGGAGCATGGGCTCAAGCGCGCTCCTGCTCGACCCGGAGGGTAAGGTCGGCCACGAGTATCACGCCACCAACACCCCGCACATGTTCATCGTGAATCCGGAAGGCAAACTGATCTACGAAGGCGCGATCGACAGCAAACCTTCCGCCAACGCCGACGACATCAAGGGCTCGACCAACTACGTGAAAGTCGCGCTCGACGAAGCGATGGCCGGCAAACCGGTTTCGAATGCGCAGACCAAGGCCTACGGCTGCTCGGTCAAATACGCGGACTAAGTCGCGCTGATCGCTGGAGGGACGACCACAGCCTGCCCGCGGTGGCGGGTGTCGTCCGAGTTCCTCGGAACACGGACGGGACAGCGCCCGTCCTCTAGCGTGCGCGGCCTCCTCTGGCTACGCTTTTTTCCCGCTGAAACGGTTCACGAACCGCAGCACCGGCATGGGCGTTAGCCTAACGAGGGCCATCCCGAACTTCATCAGGCCGCCCGGCACGACAAGCGGGCGGTTCCGCTCCAGCCCGCGCAGACCGGCCGTGGCCACTGCCTCGACCGGCACATGAGCGAGCTCTGGAGCCGGCACGACGCCCTCGGGCGAGCGGCGCGCCACCTGCGTGAACTCCGTCCGCACCGGCCCGGGACAGAGTGCGGTCACGCTCACGCCGGTCCCGCGCAACTCGCTCCGCAGGGCCTCGGAAAAACTGGTCACGTAGGCTTTCGTTGCCGCGTAGACCGCAAAGTTTGGAATCGGGAGGAAGCTGGCCGACGAGCTGACATTCAGGATCGCGCCGCGCTTCCGCCCGATCATCGCCGGGAGGAGCGCCCGCGTCAGCCGGGTCAGCGCGACCATGTTGACCTGCATCATTTGCTCGACCCGCTCCGGTTTGGCGTTGGCGAAGGCGCCAAGATCGCCGAGCCCGGCGTTGTTGATCAGGAGATCGATGGAAAATTTCTCATCTTCAATCCAGCGCAGCAGTTCGGAGATTTCCTCCGCCTTCGACAAATCGGTCGGATGGACTGCAACCCGGAGCCGTGGATTCTGCGCCGCCAATTCCTCCTGCAACTCCATCAGGCGATCCTCGCGCCGTGCGATCAGGATGAGGGATTGCGCGCGATCGGCGAGCTGGCGCGCAAGCTCGCGGCCGATGCCCGCGGAGGCGCCGGTGATGAGGGCTTGAGTGCCGTCCAGTTTCATCAGGATCCGCTCTTCGTTAGGATCGGTTCGAGCACGCGCCAGACATTTTCGGCCACGACCTTGTGCCCGGCCGCGGTCGGATGAATCTGATCTGCCTGGTTGAGATCGATCTGTCCACCCACGCCCTCAAGTAGAAACGGCACCAGCGCCGCATGGTTCTCGCGCGCGAGCGCGGCGAAAGCGTCCCGGAAGGCCGCGCTGTAGTCGGCTCCGAGGTTGGGCGGGATCTGCATCCCGGCGATCACGATCTGGACCGCCGGGTTTTTCGCTTTCACCCGGTCGATGATGGTTTGCAGGTTCTTTTTCATCTCCACCACCCGCAATCCGCGCAGCCCGTCGTTCGCCCCCAGCGCGAGGACGAGGACGTCGATTTTTTTCTGCAGGATCCAATCGAGCCGGGCCGCGCCGCCGGCCGAAGTGTCGCCGCTGATCCCGGCATTGATCACTTCGAAAGGGAGATGCTTTTCCTGGATCTTCTCCTCGATGAGCACCGGGTAGGCCTGGGCGGGTTCCACCCCGAGACCGGCCGTCAGGCTGTCGCCCAGAAAGAGAATCGTCCCGCCAAAAGCCGGTCCGGCCAAGGCGAGAAAAGCGATCAGAAAAGATCGGCGCACCAAATTCCTCATGCGCACCGTATCACCATCGACTAAGCAAGTCGCGCCGCCCCGACCCGTCAATGAACTCGTTCCCAATTCTCAACGTCCGCGATCTCACGAAAAGCTATTCGACGGGCGGCGGCCGGCTGACCGTGTTGCACGATGTCACTTTTTCGCTCGGGCAGGGAGCG
>JBBSLW010000163.1:0-6313 GCA_038233495.1 Chthoniobacterales bacterium
GAGATAGATGGCGCGGCCGTCGTTAGGCACGGCGCCTTCGAGCGCTTCCGCGGCGCGGCATTGCAGTTTCTCGAAATAAGCGCGCGGCAGATAAAGCCCATCCGGATGATCGATCCGCAGGCCGGTGACCGCGCCGGCTCCGACCAGCTCGAGCAGAAGGCGATGCGCGGCGTCGAAAACCTCCGGCAACTCCATCCGGATCGCAGCCAGGTCGTTGACGTCGAAGAAGCGGCGGTAATTGATCTCCTCGGCTGCGACCCGCCAGAAAGCGAGGCGGTACGCTTGGTCGCCAAGCAGCTCATCGAGCGCGTCGAAGCTGCGCGGCTCGCCCGGGTTGCCATTGATGATCGTTAGGGCTTTTTCGATCGCCTCCTGCACGAGCGGCGCTTCTTCGCAGCGGCGCTCCAGGCGGCGCTTGATGATTTCTTTTTCCCGCGTCCGCTCCGCGATCCGCTCCAGATCTTTCTCCGTCCGGCGAGGCAGGTATTCGAGCGCGGTCAGGATGCTCTGCAGTTCCGCATAGAAATCCTCGTCCTTCTGCTCGCTTAGTTGTTCGAGTGCGATTTGCAGGGCGTGCCGGTAAGTGCCGGGTGCGATCGGAAACTCGTGCTCGAAATAGCGCAGGAAAAAACGCCCACCCGCGTAGTGCACCTTGAGCTCGCCGCGCTCCAGGACGCGGCCGTATTGATCGCCCAGGATCGGGATCAGCACCTTGTCGTGCAGATCGGACTTGAGCGGCTGCCAGTCGATGTCGAAATAAGCGGCGTAGGGCGAGCTCGGGCCATTCTCGAGCACATCGGCCCACCAGAGATTTTGCGGCTCGCCGATGCCCATGTGGTTCGGAACGAAATCGACAATCTGCCCCATTGCGTGCCGGTGGAGGTCAGCCACCCAGGCGTCGTATTCGGCGCGGGAACCGATCGCGTCATTCAACTTGTTGTGATCGGCAATGTCGTAGCCGTGCAGGCTCTCAGCCCGGGCCTGGAAATAGGGCGACGCATAACAATCACTGATCCCGAGGGCGTGCAGGTAAGGCACAATCGCGCGCGCCTGCGCGAAGGTGAATTCCCGATTGAACTGGAGGCGATAGGTGGCGCTTGGAATGCGGGGCTGCGGCTGACTCACGGGAGGGTGAACTTAGACAGGATTCCCATGATGAACAGGATTGTCGGTGGGTTGGTCCGCGCTGGGCAAAAACAGGCCGTCGCGAAGGATTCTGGGAGGAGCGGCGTATAAAGAAATGAACCGTGAAACCTATGAAATCACCCGCACACTTCGTTTTGATCCTTTCGGCCGTTGCGTTCGCCGCCAGCGCGGCTGCGGAGCCAACCCCGCCGGCCAAACCTAAATCTTCCGCCAACGCAGCTCCCACCCTGCTAACCATTGACTTCCCGGGCGGCTCGATCGCGAAATTTATCTCTATGATCGCAGACTCTCCGGGGCAATCCTTCAATCTGATCGGCGAAAAATCAGATATGGAGACGCTTCTGCCGCCGGTTTCTGTTCGCAACGTCGACTCGCCAGGATTGGCCAATGCCCTGAACACCCTATTGGTCCCACACGGCCTCTCCTTGATACGGTCTGGGGAAACCGTCTACACCCTGCTTCGGAACGATCCCAACATTAATCAGCTGACGGCTTTTGCTTCCTTCCAAATCGCACCCTACCTGCAGGACCAGAGCGTGGACGACATCACCGCCGCAATCCGGCTGGCCTGGCAACTGAATCCATCACACGATGAAAAAGCCTTGGCCTTGAAATATCATCCGCCGACCACCCTGCTGCTCGTTAGCGGTTCGGCGGCCGCGGTGTACGTGGCGGAGCGGGTGATTGGTTCTCTAAAACCCCTGGCTAAAAAGACACCTACATCAGAGCCTGGGGCACCGCCTGCGTCGCCGCCGCCGCCCAAATAGAAGTGAACCTTTCGAGCACCCGTCCATTTAATGAGCATTTCCTCGCCGCGAGCATGGCGCCGGCCGACTCTCCTTCTCCCCTGCTCGCCCTAACGACCGGTTTGGCGCGCGGCGAGAATCGTGCCTGGGAGCAATTCCATCGTGAATATGGCCCCGGGATTTTTCGACATCTCCTCGCGCTGGCCCGCGGTGATGCAGATCTCGCCGACGAAGCGCTCCAGCAGACCTACCTGCGGATCTCACGCCACGCGCGCGCCTGTGATTCCGCGCCGATGTTTGGACGTTGGCTTCGCCTGGTGGCTCAAAGCGCGATCAGCGATGTCCGTCGCGGCCGACATAATTTTTGGCAGTTGCTCCGCCGTTATCACGAAGACGCGTCCGAAACGGAGGCGCCCCGCGAGGATGAGGATCGTTTGCAGACAGCTCTTGACCAAGCCTTGCTGAATCTCAGCCCGGAGGATCGTTCTCTGTTAGAGGCAAAATATTTTGAAGGCCGAGCGGTGAGGGAAATCGGGGAGAATCTTTCGCTCTCGCGGAAAGCGGTGGAGTCGCGCCTGACGCGCGCCCGCGCAGCCCTTCGTCACGAGATCCAATCCCTTCTTCGATCATCATGAAACAGAACCGGAGCGAACGCGAAGCCGAATTGATCGCGGATCTTTTCCACGAAAGTTGGGACAGTGGGGAGGTTGCCGGATACGCCCGAAAGGCGGCTCGGAGAACGCGCCGCCGCCGTATCCTCCGAAAATCTCTGGCAGCCGCAGGGATCGCTCTGCTGCTTGCTACCCTCTCATTTTTCTTCGTTCGTTCGCCATCTTCGGCACCGACCGAGCAACCGTTCTCAAGCGCGAATGCTTCTCCGGAAAATTATGAAGTCATTTCGACCGACCAGCTGCTGAGTGCCATCCGCGACCGCCCCATCCTCGTCGTCAGGAACGGGAAGAGCGAAAAAGTGATCTTGCTCAGCAAGAATTAATTCGCGCTTAAATCAGAACGGGAGACACCCCGGGGTGCAGCTAACACGTGGGAGGGAGAACTTAGACAGGATTTACAGGATGAACAGGATTTGGCGACTCCTGAAATCCTGGCTACATCTTCTCGGGAACGGCGATGCCGAGAAGATTGAGACCGCGCTGCAGAGTCCGCGCGGTCAGTTCACAAAGCGCGAGGCGCGTGGCGCGCGCCGGCTCGTCGGCCTTCAGAACAGGACACGCCTCGTAGAAAGCGTGGAAAGCGTTGGCCAGCTCGAAGAGGTAATTCGCGAGAATGTTAGGCCGAAAATCGTTCAGGACCTGCGGCACGGTCTCGGCGAACTGTGCGAGTCGTTTCGCGAGCTGGAGTTCAGCCGGCTCGGGCAGGACGAGTTCGTTAGGCCCGGTGAACTCCGCGCCCGCCTTGCGAAAGATCGAGCGGATGCGGACGTAGGCGTTCTGCAGATAGGGCGCGGTGTTGCCTTGGAAAGAGAGCATCCGGTCCCAGGAAAATACGTAATCGGTCATCCGATACTGCGCGAGATCGGCGTATTTGACCGCGCCGATTCCGATCGTTTTCGCGATCGCGTTTTTTTCCGTATCCGGCAGGTCCGGGTTCTTTTCCTCGACGATTTTTTTGGCGCGGACGATCGCTTCGTCGAGCACGTCGCGCAGGGGAACGTTATCGCCGGAGCGGGTTTTCATCAGCTTGCGATCCTCTCCGAGGATGCTGCCGTGGGTGATGTGGCGGAAATCCGCCGTGAAGCCTTCGCGGCGCGCGATCTCGAAGATCTGTTTGAAATGGAGCTGCTGCGGGGCGCCGGTCACGATCCAGACGGTGTCCGCGCCGAGGTCGCGGATGCGATAGTCGATCGTCGCGATATCGGTCGTGGCGTAGTTGAAGCCGCCGTCGCTTTTCCGAATGATGCAGGGTCGCTCGGCCAACTCGGGAATGTCGCGGAAGAAAACGCAGATCGCGCCTTCGCTCGTTTCAGCGAGGCCGGATTTCTGCAAACGCTCGACCACGCCTGGGAGACGATCGTTATAGAAACTCTCGCCCCGCTGGATGTCGTAATGGATGTCGAGCAGCTCGTAAGCGGATTCGAATTCGCGCATCGAAAGCGCGACGCATTCGTTCCAGATGCGCAGGTTTTCCTCGTCACCGGCCTGGAGCTTAACGAGCTCGCTGCGACAAGCGTCGCGGACCGCTTCGTCGGTTTTCGTGAGTTCATTAGCCGTTTTATAAATCCGGACGAGCTCCGCGATCGCGTCGCGGGCCAGGGCCTCGCGGTCGAGCAGATTTTTCCAGCCGTAGATGACCATCCCGAACTGCGTGCCCCAGTCGCCGATGTGATTGTCGCGGGTCACGTCGTGGCCGAGAAAGGTCGCGATCCGGGCGAGAGCGTCGCCCAGGACGGTGCTGCGGATGTGGCCGACGTGCATCGGCTTGGCGACGTTCGGGGAGCCGAAGTCGATCACGATCCGGCGCGGTTTCTCGGCGCGCGGCAGGCCGAGGCGATCGTCGCGCAAAAGCTCTGCGGTTTGGGCGGCGACCGCTTCGGGTTTGAGGGTGAAATTGATGAAGCCGGCGCCGGCGATCGTGGGCGGCTCGGACCATTCGGCGACCTCGAGGTGGTCGATGATTTTCTGCGCGAGCGCGTGGGGATTTTCGCCCCGTTGTTTGGCGAGGATGAGTGCGGCATTCGTCTGGTAATCGCCGAAACGCGCGTCGGTCGCGGGGGCGACATCGCCGCTGGCGGGCAACCCGGCGGCGGTGAGGGCGCGCTCGAGAGCGCCGCGCAAAAGTGATTGAAACGTTGCCATGAGGAAGGTCGAAAGTTAGGCAGCGATCTCGCCGTGTCACCCGGGGAAGCGCGCGTGCCTCAGTGATGGTGCGTTGTCATCCCGAGCTGGCGAAGCGCAGCGAGGGACCTCGCAGTTGCAATCCGCGCTTTCTCCCGACTAACGAAACCTCAGTTGCAGTTGAGAGATTCCTCTCCGTCCTGCGGCGGTTCGGGATGACAGATGCGGGGGTGTCGTTAAAGTGCGCGACTCGTTCGGCTGAGGTTTCATTTTGCCCTGCGCGTTGTCATCCCGAGTTGGCGAAGCACAGCGAGGGAGCTCGCAGTTGCAATCCGCGCTTTCTCACGAATAACGAAACGTTAATGGCATGGGCGAGGTCCCTCTGCGCGCTTCGCCGCATCGGGATGACAACGCGCGTTGGAGCCGCGATTCGCTCCCTGGTTCACGGAGCGCTCTCTGAAGATGGCCGAGCCGCGCCCTACTTCGTGGAGCGCTCTTCGAAGATCGCGAGGATTTCTTCTTTCGTGCCGGCGGCGGCGAGACTTTCGCGGACCGAACGATCGTTCAAGAACTTGGCGATCGAGGCGAGGGTGCGGAGGTGGGTCTGGAACTGATTCTTCGGGACGATGAAGAGGACGACGAACTTGACCGGCGCATTGTCGAGCGCGTCGAACTCGATTCCTTGCGAGGAACGCCCGAAAGCGGCCACCACCTCGGTTACATCCTCGGAAGAAGCGTGCGGAATGGCGATGCCGAAACCGATCCCGGTGCTCATTGTTTCCTCACGCTGCTTGAGCGCGGCGAGGATGCCTTCGCGACTGGCCGGCTCGATTTTTTTCAAGCCTTCGAGGAGATCGATCAGCTCAACGATGGCCGGCCAACGCTCGGTCGCCTGCATCTCCGGAATGATTTGCTCGGAGGATAAAAGGCTGGCCAAAGACATGCGGTTTTTTCCGAGTGGAGCGAAAGCTTAGCGGTGGAGGTTTGGATGACAAGTTGAATGGTGCGGCTTCATCGCTTCAACTCGTATCGCAACTGCCGCGAGAGGAGCCAGCGCACCCCAAACATGTCGACCGTGGCCCGGACCGCGCGGTTGCCAAGCCCATATTTGCTCGTGCCGAACTGCCGCGGGCGATGATTGACCGGGACCTCGACCAACCGGTAGCCGGCGCCTTTCACGAGCGCGGGGATGAAGCGGTGCATCCCCTTGAAAGGCACGAGGGTGCGGACGCACTCCCGCCGCATCGCCTTGAGCGTGCAACCGGTGTCGCGCACCCCGTCTTTGGTGAATCGGCTGCGGACGAAGTTCGCGATCCGGCTGGTCAGGCGCTTGACCAGGGTGTCTTTGCGCCGGGCGCGATAGCCGCAGACCAGGTCGGCGCCGCGCTCGATCTCGGCCAGGAGCCCCAGGATGTCGGCCGGGTCATTTTGCAGGTCACCATCGATCAGGACAACGACGGCGCCGCGGGCGGCGTTGGCCCCGGCGTACATGGCGGCGCTTTGGCCGGCGTTTTTTTCAAAATGGAGGACGCGGGTTTCGGGCGTGCTCGTTAGGCGGGCGAGCGTTTGGTCGGTCGAGCCGTCGTCGACGAAAAGAATTTCATGCGGAATCCCGGCGAGCGCAGCGGC
>JBBSLW010000164.1:0-6297 GCA_038233495.1 Chthoniobacterales bacterium
GCGGCGATGATGACGAAGATGGCGTTCAGGACCCAGAGGATGGCGAGGAAGACGAAGCCGACCAGGATGAGGCAGAAGACGGCGGCGACGACGTTGGAGATGAGCATCGAGATCTGGAAGTTGAGCGCTTCCTTGCCGTGCGCGTCGATCTCGGGCGAGTCGCCGCGTTTGACCAGCCAGACGACGAGCGGCCCGAGCAGGTGCCCGGGGAAATGGAGGAAGACGCCGAGCAGGGCGCTAGCGTGACAAAGCGCGGCGCAGGTGCGCACGTTGGTGAGGGCGGGAGCAGGGAGCGGCGGTGGTGTCGGGTAGGTTGTTTCCATGGTGTCTATGGATCGGATGAGGCCGGGGGTTCGTTTGGATTCAGAAATTTCGGGCGGTCTCTATCGGCAACGATGCCTTTGTCAGATTCCTCGGGAGTCGTGGCTGTCGCGGATTTTCCTGAGAAAGGTGCCGAAAACTTGCCCCGGGAACGGTTCCCCCGCACGGTGGAATGTTTCCCCGTGCGCCGGAATGAGCCGGGTGTACCGTCCGCCGGCCATCCGGGCCGACAGGAAAACGCGGGTCGGGGGGAGAAGGCGGTCAGGCCTGCGGCTTTTTCTCTTCAGCGAGCCGGATCCCGACGTCGCGGAGCTGGCGCAGGTCCGCCTCCGCCGGCGACTGCGACATCAGGTCCTGACCGCGGTTGTTCTTTGGGAAAGCGATGACCTCGCGGATGCTTTCCTCGCCGCAGATCAGCATGACGAGGCGATCGAGACCGAGCGCGATACCGCCGTGGGGCGGTGCGCCGAGCCGAAAGGCGCGGAGGAGATGGCCAAACATGATCTGCTGGGCTTCCTCGTTCACGCCGAGAACGGCGAACATTTTCGCCTGCAGATCGGGTTCATGAATCCGGATGCTGCCGCCGCCGATCTCGACGCCGTTCAGAACGACGTCGTAGGCGTCGGCGCGCATTTCGCCGTAGCGTTTTTCTTCCAGCAATGGGAGGTCGTCGGCGTGCGGCCGGGTGAAAGGGTGATGGACCGCGTTCCACTTGTCCTCCACGGGATCGAATTGGAGGAGGGGAAAATCGGTCACCCAGAGAAAATCGAGCACCTCGGAGCCTTTCGTCAGGCCCTGCATCTCGGCGATGCGCAACCGGATGCGGCCGAGCACTTCGGTCGCGATCTCCCATTTGTCGGCGGCGAAGAGAAGGAGGTCGCCTTCCTCCACGCCCAGCTCGCGGCGGAGTGATTCCTTTTCCGCGTCGGTAAAGAATTTCACGATCGGCGATTTCCATTCGCCGTTTTCGACCTTGATCAGGGCGAGGCCCTTGGCGCCGTATTGTTTCGCCATCGCGGTCAGCTCGTCGCTTTGTCCAATCGTCAGGCTGGCGAAATTTTTTGCGTTGATCGCCTTGACCACGCCGCCGCTGTCGAGCGGCCCGCGAAACATCTTGAAGCTGCTCCCGCCGAAGATCGCGCCGAGATCGCGCAGTTCCACCGCGAACCGGCGATCGGGTTTATCGCTCCCGAAAGTGTCGACCGCCTCGCGACATGTGAGGCGAGGGAAAGGCGTCGGAATGTCGATCCCGCGCGCGGCCTGGAAGATGGAGGCCAGCATGCCCTCGGCCAGCGTGTAGATATCCTCCGGCCTAACGAAGGAGGCTTCGATATCGATCTGGGTGAATTCCGGCTGGCGATCGGCGCGCAGATCTTCGTCGCGAAAACATTTCGCGATCTGAAAATACTTCTCGATCCCGCCGACCATGAGGAGCTGCTTGTATTGCTGCGGCGCCTGCGGGAGCGCGTAGAATTTTCCCGGCATCAACCGGCTCGGGACGAGGAAATCGCGCGCGCCTTCCGGCGTACTCTTGGAGAGGATCGGGGTTTCGATTTCGAGGAAACCCTGGGCATCCAGATAATCGCGGGTCGCCTTCGTGACGCGATGGCGGAGGCGGAGGTTGCGGGTGAGCTGCGGGCGGCGCAGGTCGAAATAACGATAGGTGAGGCGGAGATCTTCGTTGCTCACCTCGCCGTCGAGCGGGAAAGGGAGATTCTCGGCCCGGTTCAGGATTGTGAGGCGCGCGGGCAGGACTTCGATTTCGCCGGTCGGAAGTTTGGGGTTAATCGTGCCGGTGATGCGGGGCGCGACCCGGCCTTCCACCTGAATCACGTCCTCGTCTTTCAAGTGATGCGCGGCCTTGGCCACCTCGGCGTTTTCCTCCGGGCGGAAGACGACCTGGGTGAGGCCTTCGCGATCGCGCAGGTCGATGAAAATGACGCCGCCGTGATCGCGGCGCGAGTGGACCCAGCCGGCGAGCGTGACCTGCTGATCGATGTCGGCCGCGCGGAGGGCGTTGCAGTGATGGGTGCGATACATGTGGCGAGCCGTCAGTTTGGGCGATGGGGGAAAACTCGCAAGTTGGTTATGGAGTTGGGAGCGAGGGCGACCTTTTCCAAGGTTGTCATCCCGATCCGGCGCAGCGCGGAGAGGGATCTCACGAATGGAAGCCGCGCTTTCTGGAAACCGATTCTTCTTCGTCTGCGCGGATCGGGATGACAGTTGTTCAGGAAGCCAGGAGGGCCTGCACGCGGGTGAGCAACTCCTCGTTAGGTACGCTCACTTCTTCCCGGGTCGCGAGCGTTTTCATTTTCACGGCGGGCCATTCGTCGCCGTAGAGGAGGGTGACTTTCGCGCCCATCGCCTCGGCGGCCTGGAATTGTTTGCCCACTTTTGCCGCCGCCAGCGGGAAGTCGACCCGCCAGCCCGCATCGCGCAGTTGTTGCAGCTGCCGGAGCGCGTCCGGGCGCCGCTCTTCCTTGGCGATGACGAGGTAAACGTCGAGTTCGCTTTCTCCGCGGACGTCGGCGGCGAGCCGTTCGCTGGCCGCGGGCGTTTCCTTGATCAGCTCGCCAAGGACGACGTCGCCCATCGCGAAACCGACCGCGGGAAGCGAGAGCGCGCCGTCGCTCAGTTGTGCGATGAGGTTGTCGTAACGCCCGCCGCCTGCGATCGCGCGGAATTTGCCGCCGCGATCGAACGCTTCAAAGACCACCCCCGTGTAATAGGCGAGGCCGCGCACAATCGAGAGATCGACCTTCACGAAATCCGCCAGACCGCGCTGCGCCAGTTCGCTGACCAAATGCTCGAGCTTCTCGCTCCGGCCGCCGCCGTCGAGCACTTCGAAGACCGGGCCGGCGAGCGGGCCGAGACGCCCGGCGGTTTTCTCGAGCGGCTCGCGCTCGCTCTTGTCGATCACCTGCAGGAGCTCGCTCCAGCGCTCCTCCGGCACGCCCTGCGCGCGCAGGAGATCGGTCCAAAATTCCCGGTCGCTCAGCCTGACGACGATATCCTGCGCCGTGAAACCGAAGTCGCGCAGGAGATCGATAGCGAGCGCGATGATCTCGACATCGGCGGCCGGGGAAGGGTCGCCGATCAGGTCGCAATTGAGCTGGTAATGTTCGCGCAAGCGGCCGCGCTGCTGTTTCTCGTAGCGGAAACATTGCGGGATGGAGAACCACTTGAGCGGCTTCCGGAAAGTGCGTTCGTGGGCCGCGACGACGCGCGCCAGGGTGGGGGTGAGCTCGGGCCGGAGCGCGACTTCGCGTTCCCCCTTGTCGGTAAAATTAAAAAGCTGGGCCACGATTTCCGGGCCGCTCTTTTTTTGGTAAAGCTCGGTTGGCTCGAGGAGGGGGCCGTCCCACTCGAGAAAGCCGTAACGGCGGCAGACCTGGCGCCAGTGGCGGAAAGTGGCGTTGCGCAGGGCGCAGTCGCCGGGCAGAAAATCGCGGAAGCCGGGAAGTGGTTGCATGGCTGCTCGATAAGAAGCGTTTTCAGTGGAGGAGGCAACCGCCTAACGGTCGTTTTACGAATTGGGGTTGAATAAACAACGGCTGGGACGAGTCGGAATGAACCTCGACGGAAATCATCCGTTCAACCAAACCAAAGGACAAATATGAAACAGAACACATTCACAAAAATGTTGGCCGCTGGAGCCGCTTGCGCACTCGCACTCGGAACCGCTCTCGCGCAGGACTCTAGCAGCACCACCACCAGCGTCACGGCCGGCGGAGCAGGTGTGGGCGCGAGCACCAGCACGACAACCAGCACTCTCGACGGCACCGGAACGATCACGGCTTACACGCCGGGCTCCGATTACATCTCCTTCCGCTCTGAGACGAGCGCGGAACCGGTGAAGTATTACTACACCAAAAACACGACGGTGGTGGACCCGACGGGTGCCACGGTTGAGATGTCGATGCTGAAGCCCGACATGCCGGTGCACTACACCTACGTTAAAGAAGGCGATCGCATGGTCATCTCCAAGGTGACCCTTGAGAAGCCGATCTCTTACTACAAGAAAGAGACGACCACGACCACGACCACGACTCCCTAACGAGTCGCGGATTAGCTAAAAAAAATCTGAAGCGCCCGTGGACCGTGTGCCCACGGGCGCTTTCTTTTCAATGGCGGAGTGGGTGAGATCGGTAGGGCGAGACTCCGTCGAGCGAGGGAAGGGAAGGCCGAAACGGGAGGCGAGATGCCCCCTGGCTCGACCGAGTCTCGCGCTACCGAGGGATACGTGCGTTTGGGAAGGGCGCGTTCGTTAGTCGCCGTAGCCGTTGGGAAACTTCTCGTGCCAGCGCCAGGCGCTCTCGATGATGGCGCGGATGTTCTCGAATTTCGGTTCCCAACCGAGCTCGCGCTTGATCTTGGCCGAGGCCGCGATGAGCCGGGGCGGATCGCCCGGCCGGCGCGGCTTCTCGACCACTGGGATCTCCGCGCCGGTCACGGCGCGGCAGACCTCGATCACTTCGCGCACGCTCGCGCCGCCGCCGGTGCCGAGATTGTAAAAGGCGCTCTCTTTCGCGCCGAGCGCGAGGATGTGGGCGCGCGAGAGATCGAGGATGTGAATGTAATCGCGGATGCAGGTGCCATCCGGCGTCTCGTAATCCGTCCCGTAAATCTCGACCTGCGGTTTCTGGCCGAGGGCGACTTTGATTACATTCGGGATGAGATGCGTCTCGCAGCGATGGTCTTCGCCGAATTTCTCCGTGGCCCCGGCGGCGTTGAAGTAACGCAGAGCGACGAATTTCAAATCGTGGATCTCGTCGTACCAGCGCAGCACCTTCTCGAACATGAGCTTCGATTCCCCGTAGGGATTGATCGGCCGCTGCGGGAGCGTCTCGTCGATCGGCACCCGCTCGGGCGGGCCGAAGGTGGCGCAAGTGGAGGAGAAAACGAAGCGGCGCACGTCCGCCTCGAGCATGGCGTCGAGCAGGTTGATGCCGGCGCCGACGTTGTTCCGGAAATATTTGGACGGGTTCTGCATCGACTCGCCCACGAGCGCGTTGGCGGCAAAGTGCATGACCGCGTCCGGCTTCGTTTCCTGGAGGGCGCGGCCGATCTCCTCCCGCCGGGCAAGATCGCCCCCGATGAAGGCGGCCCGTTCATCGACGGCGAGGCGATGGCCCTCGGTCAGGTTATCAAAGACGATGACCTCGTGGCCTTCTTCGAGCAGGAGCTCGACGCAGATGCTTCCGATGTAGCCCGCTCCGCCGACGACAAAGATTTTCATTCCGCGGAAAGTGCGGCAGCCCGTGCCGCTGTCAAAAGAAAGTGCGCCCTAGAACGTGCGCAGGGTTTTCATCGAGCGATCGCTGGAAAGAGCGAGAATCATCTGGCGGACGCGGCGATTGCCCTTGCGCGGGGCGAGAACGGCGAGGCTTTTCTCGCGCGAACCCCACTCGATCACGTCGATGTCGACCGCGCGCACGCCCCATTTGTTCATGGCCAGTCGGTTCGTCTTGTAAAGGTCGATCGTGCCGGTGCCGATGAGGGCACCGCCGTAGTCGTCGATCTGGAAAATCTCGTCCGTCTCGACGATGCGGAACTTCGTCCCGAGCGGCCAGCGCGACCAATCTGCTGCGGCGCTCTTCACATTCTTGCCCGAGAGCTTTTCGCCGACGGCGTTGCGATTGCCGCTCCCCTCGGTGTGGGTGTAGGCGGTGGTCCGCACCTTGCAGACGCGAGTGGCTTTCCCATGCTTGGCGACCGAGAGCTGGGGCGTGGAAGCGCAGCTCACGCCGAGGAAAGCGAGAGCGGCGAGCAATGTAAGTCGAAGAAGCGTGGTCATTTCGGATTGGCCGCCTGCTTACCGGTTGAAGCTGGGGATGGCAAGGCATAAATTTCCGGAGCTTTTCGCATGCCCGTCACCGCCGCCGGCCTCGTCGCCATCGCTCCTCACCTGTTCCTCGACGGGCGGCTCGCGCTGTTTCATGCCGAGGAACGCTGGCTGGCGGTGGCCGATCTCCA
>JBBSLW010000165.1:0-6278 GCA_038233495.1 Chthoniobacterales bacterium
CGAGCCAGGCCGCGGTCAGGCGATCGTTAGGCCAGGTCTGCGGCTGCGGCCGGGCGAAAGCGGGCGCGATCGGTCGGCGGAGCTCGAAGAGCCACTCGTGCCAGAGGTGCGCGATCCAGCTACGCCGCGCGGCCGGTTGAGGTTTCTCGGACAGGATGACCGGCTACTTCACCACGCCGATCTCGGCGCGGCGATTTTTCGCCCAGGCGCTTTCACCGGAGCTGGGATCGGCCGGCATTTCCGCGCCGAAGCTCACCGTCTGGATATTCTGCGCGTCGGCTCCGCTCGCGATGAGCGCTTCGCGGACGGATTGGGCGCGGCGCTCCCCGAGGCCACGGTTGTATTCCGCGGTTCCGCGTTCGTCGGTGAAGCCCGCGATGATGATCTGGCCGCTGTTCTGCTGCAGGAAGCTCGCGACCTGCTGGATCTTGCCATTTTCCGAGGTGCGAATGGTCTGACTATCGAAGTCGAAATAGATCGGCTGAAATTGATTGCGATCGACATTCCCGCTCATGAAGGAAGTGCCTTCCTGGCGATCTGGCAGAGGCGTGCCGGTGACATAATCGCCGGTGCTGCCGGCACTCTGGCCCCCTTTTTTGTTGGCGCAGGCAGGCAGGGTGACCAGGCCGAGGACGAGGACGAGAAGGAGGACGAGCCTAACGAGAAGGTGAGAAATCTTTGGGTTCATAAGCGGGCAGGCGCAGCATAATGGCAGGGCCCGGCCATGCAAGCCGGGCTGCGCTTCGTCCTGTCGTTAGGCCGTCTTGCCCGCGCCAAAACCATGCAGGAGCCGGTGGAAAAATCCCCCTTCGGCATCCTCGTCATCAACGATTTTGCCCGCGCGCGCCACCAGCACCGGGCACTCGGCTCGATTCAGAATGCCGCGGGTCAGGTCGCCCATAATGTAATGGCGCAGCGTTCCCATTGCCTGGGCCGTGCCGGTCACGATCATGTCGTGTTCCCCTTCACGCACCTCGGCGAAAATCTGGTCAAGGGCGAGCCCGTGGCGGATGCGCACTTCGACCGCGAGCCCGAGCCGTTCCAAGCTCTCCTTTTGCCCGCGCAAGTTGCGCCCGAGTTCGGAATCCGAGGCCAGCAGACGCTCGACATCCTCTTCCAGCCTAACGAGGTCGGCGTAGAGGGCCGGCGGCTCCGCCATGACGTGCAGGATCGTGACCGTGGCCCGAAGGCAGACCGCGATTTCGCCGGCCAGGCGCGCGGCGTCGTCGATGAATCGCTTGCCGCCGGTGCAGACCAGGATGCGCTGCAATTTTTGGCAGGCGCCGACCGCCACTAGGACCGGCGGCGGCACGGCCTTGATCACTTCATAGGTTTTCTCAGGCCGGAAATACATCCCGCCGCTCCCTTTGCGCCGGGCGCCGATGATCGCGAACTCGTATTCGTTCCCGGTCGTCTCGGCCAGGATCTGCCGGATCGGTTCTCCCGATCGCACCACGATGTGGGGCTCGAGGCCGAGCTGGCGCAGCAATTCCGCCTCCTCGTCGAGCGCACGCCGCAGCGCTTCCTCCTGGCTCGCTTCCTCCACGATGCCGAGCAGGGTCGTCTGCGCCTTGCATGGCCCGGCAATAAGGCCGCCGAGCCGGGTTGGGTTATCCGCGGGATCCGTGCCGTCGCTGCAAATGAGGATGCGCATGGGCAACTAGAGTTTGTGCCCAGTAAGCAAAGTGTAAAGGACCAGCCCCACCCCGATGAGGGGAAGCGGAACGAAAGCCAGCCGAATCTTTGGTCCGGCGAAATATTGGGTAGAGATGGCGCCGATCTGCGCTCCGATGGCCGCGCCGGTCTGCATCACGAGTGCGATGAGAATGTCGACGTTTCCCTTGAGCGCGTGGCTGAAGGTGCCGTAGCTGGCGGAGATGATGATCTCGAAAAGATCGGTCCCGACCGCGAGATGGGTCGGAACGCCAAGGACGTAGACCATCATCGGCATCCGGATATAACCTGCTCCGCCGCCGAGGAAACCGCTGAAGATTCCGCCGATAAAAGAAACGGTGAGAATTGTCCAGAGCGAGATCGACTTGATGCCTGAGACCGGCAGCGAAATCATCGGCCAGAGCTTGAGGCGATGAATCTTGTCGGTGATGTGGCGGAAGGCTGTCTCGTCCTCTTTCCCGGTTTTCTTTGCCTGGCCCGCGCGTTTTGATTTGCGCTGTCCCCGTAGAGTCAGGCTCGCTTCCCAGATCATGAAAACCGAGACGCTGGAGTAGACGACGATCGAAACGACGCTGACGACAAGGTTGACGTTACCCATGCGCTTTAACATCTGGATGAGCTGGGCGCCGATCTCGGCCCCCACGATCGTGCCGCCGGCCATGATTAGGCCGAGCCGCAGGTCGACGTTGCCGAGCGCGCGATGACGTTTGGCGGCGACAACAGAGGTGCCGACGATGTGAGCTAAGTCAGTCCCGACCGCGAAATTCCAGTTTAAACCGAACGCCCGCAGTGCCGGCCCGGCAATGAAACTGCCGCCGACACCAAAGAACCCACCGAGCAGCCCGATAAAGAACCCAAGCAGGGCGAGATAGATCGGGTTGATCTCCACCCCGGCGATCGGAAATACCATCGCGATCATTCCGAGCGGCCGCGCAGGAGACGGAGGATAAAGGTGGTCAGGGATTCCAGGACGATCGACTGGCCGAGGATGAGGGCGACGCAGAGGAGGGCGTACCAGCGAATGTGTTCCTGCTCGATCCGCGCGAGGGAGGGCCCGAGCAGATGCAGAACGAGGAGGAAATAACCGGCAATAAAAAACCCGTAGACGATCATTTCGATCGCAAAGGAAAAGAGTGCGCGACGAGCTTCGTCTTTCATGGCTAAGCGCGGAACACGGCAGAGCAGGTTCGGCTGCGGCTTTATGTGGCGGTTGTTGCAGAGCGTCAACCGAAAATCCCTTTGCGTGCAGAGCGAATCCTTCCTAGGTTCGTGGCCGGACCCCCGGGGAAGTGCTTTATGGCTGATGTCGCAAACAAATATTCCGAAAACGTAGAGGGAAAGTTTTACGTCGATGACCAGTGTATCGACTGCGATCTCTGCCGCGAAACCGCGCCTGCGAACTTCAAGCGGAACGACGATGGCGGCCATTCCTTCGTCTACAAGCAATCCGAATCGCCCGAGGAAGAATCGCTCTGCAAAGAGGCGATGGAAGGTTGCCCGGTCGAAGCGATCGGCAGCGACGGGGGATAGGGAAACCCGTTAAATCGAGATCCGTGAATCGTTAAATCGGTGAGCGAGCGCTCGGACGGGAACGCCACCCCGATTCACGATTCTCGAATCTCGAGTCACGCTTCCCCAAATATCGCCCTCACCATCGCGGGCTCGGATTGCAGCGCCGGCGCCGGTCTCCAGGCCGATCTCAAAACCTTCACCGCCCTCGGCGTATACGGTCTCACCGCCGTGACCTGCGTGGTCGCCGAAGTGCCGGGCAAAGTCGCGCGGATCGATCCGGTCGCGCCGCAGAATCTGCGCGAACAAATCGAGCTGCTGCTCGCGTATTTTCCGGTCGCGTCGATCAAGTCCGGGCTGCTATTTTCACCTGAGATCGTGGAGCTCGTGGCCGACGTGCTCCAGAAATCCGCGCCGCAAATTCCGCTCGTGATCGACCCGGTCATGATCGCGACGAGCGGCGACACCCTCCTCCAACCCGCGGCCGTTGCGCTCTACCGGTCACGGCTTTTTCCGCACGCCACGCTGGTCACGCCGAACATGGCAGAAGCGGCTGCGCTCAGCGGTGAGCCGGTCCGCAATCTCGAGGAGATGCGCCGCGTCGGGCTCGAGTTGGCGGCGGAATTTGGGACACGTTTTCTGCTCAAGGGCGGCCACCTCGAGGGCGCGGAGGCGACGGACCTTCTCGTGACAGGAACCACGGTAAAAGAATTTTCGGCGCCGTTGGTGGCTGGGGTCTCGACCCATGGCACCGGCTGCACTTATTCGGCTGCGATCGCCGCCGGGCTGGCCCGGGGCGATTCTCTGGAGGAAGCGATCGCGCGCGCCAAAGAATTCGTTAATCGCGCGATCGGGGAATTTTTCTCCTGGAAAACCGCGGCCGGCGAAATCCACGCCCTCAACACCGGGCCTACCCGTTCCCGCGCCGCAACTCGGTAGGGGACGGTCGAGTCGATGTTCTTCACCCAGGCCAGGCCTTTCAAGGCCGCGAGAGCGGCTTCTGCTTCCGCCAGTTTCTTGCTCCGGCCGCTTCCTTCGCCGAGGACCTGCCCTTCCCAGACGACCTGGACCGAAAACATCTTCTCGTGCTCGCGCCCGTGCTGGGCGAGCAGCTCATAAATCGGGCTGCGCGGCGAGATCGCCTGGAGCAATTCCTGGAGCTGGCCCTTGGGATTCACCTCGAGCGGTTCCTCCTCGAGTTGCTCGAGCAGTTCCCGCATTTGCTCGAGGATGAATTCGCGCACCGTCTCGAGATCGCTGTCGAGATAGATCGCGCCAAGGAGCGCCTCGAAAGCGTCGCCGAGCGTGGAATCGCGTTGCCGCCCGCCGCTCGCTTCCTCGCCCCGGCCCATCAGGAGATGCCGCCCGAGGTCGATCTGGGCGGCGTGCACCTTGAGCGAGTTGCGTGAGACAAGCCGGGAACGCCGGGTCGTCAGGCGACCTTCCCCAGCTTCATGGTAACGGGCAAAAAGATGCTCCGTGATGACCAGTTGCAGGACCGCGTCGCCGAGGAATTCGAGCCGCTGATTATCGAAATGTTTGCGCTGCCGCTCGTGCGCCACGCTCGGATGGGTCAGGGCCTCGGCCAGGAGACGCGGATTCCGAAATTGGTACCCGATGCGTTCTTCCAGCGGATGCACGGCGACGGATTCGTTAGGGCACTCGCCCCGGCGGCTGCTCGTAAATCGCGATCGACGTCACCACATCCACCGCGCGCTGCAGAACAGGATCGTGCAGGGCCGGTTTCTCCCCGCCACGGGCGCGCCGTTGCTGGGCCGCCTGGGCGGCTTCGATCTCCGGATTGGTGCCGGCGAGGAGCGCCGCCTCGTTCAAGTGCGGGCGGTCGGCTTCGAAAACATAGGACGCCATCCCTTTGGTCACGCTTTGTTGAAAAATCTCGCGCTTGTCCGCGATCGGCATCGCGACCGGGAGATCGGGAGTCACCCCGTCCGGAAAACGCGGACGCTGATCGGGCAGCACCGCCTCGGCCACCGCGACGCGAAGCACATTGCCGCTCGGGAGCGGCAGATCGGTGTAATCGACCGCGCGCCCGGCGGTTTTCTGGCCGACCACGATCGCCTTTTCGTAATGTCGCAGGACGGCGGCCAGCACTTCGCTCGCGCCCGCGGTTTCCCCGTCGACGAGCAGCGCGATAAAGCCCGAATAAGCCGGATGCTGATTCGAGGAAAATGTCTGGTCCGGTTTCAGCGCGGGTCCGTGCAGGGAGAAAAGCGGTTTGCCCTTTGCAACAAAACGGTTGGCAAATTCCGCGGTCGTTGCGTAGTCGTTCGTCTCCGCGCTGGCCCGCAGATCGAGAACGATCGCGTTCACTTTCTTGCCCGCGAAGGCACGCAGCGAGGTGTCCAGTTCCTGCAACTGCGCCCGGCTCAATTCCCCCGGGCGCAGGTAGCCAACGTGTTCGTCGAGGATTTCGCGGTAAAAGGGCGCGGCCGCGGGCGCGGCTGGAGCGTGCGCGGGCCGAAGCATCACACCGCGCCCGAGATGATCGAGCAGGCCCGCGAGCGTGGCGCGATCCAGCTCGGTCGCACTGAGTGCAGCCGGGCTGACGTAGTGTTCCTTGAGCAACGGGATGGCCCGCTCCAAGTCGGCCGCATCGAGGGTCTCCAACAACGCCGGTGTCAGAGTCGGCGCGGGGGTGGGCGCGGCGATGGCTCCGGCGGTGAAGAGAAGTGTCGTTAGGCAGGCGCTAAGAACGGGACGCGGCATCAGTCGCACCGACCTTAGCCGCAACCGCGGCAAGAGCAATGTCGCGCCGATACTGGCAACCTTCGAAGTCGATTTTGCCCACTGCCTCGTAGGCTCGCTCGCGCGCCGCCACGATCGTCTCGCCGAGCGCGGTCACGGCCAAGACGCGCCCGCCGCTGCTGACCACTTCGCCGTTCTCTCGGCGCGTCCCGGCGTGAAAGACCTGCACGTCCTCCATCTGCGCGACTATTTCGAGACCGGAAATTTTCCTGCCCGTTTCCGCTTTTCCAGGATAGCCGGCCGATGCCATGACCACGGTGACCGCGGCGCGTTCGTCCATTTCGATTTTTAAACCGGAGATCGTCCCATCAATCGTGGCCTCTAAGAGC
>JBBSLW010000166.1:0-6258 GCA_038233495.1 Chthoniobacterales bacterium
CTCGCCGGCGCGGAAGTGGCCTACGAACATTATCGCGGCAGCTACGGGCAGCGCGTCATGTACACGCCCGTCGCGCTCGGCGGCGCGATGACGATCGCCGGCATCTGGGGCGCCTTCAGCACTCGCGCCGCACGCACCGTTCTGCGCTGGACTTCGGCGATCACGCTCCTCGATGGGCTCGTCGGCTTTTGTTTCCACGTCCGTGGGATTGCGCGCAAACCGGGCGGTTGGCGCTTGCCGGTCGCGAACATCGTGATGGGACCGCCGATCTTCGCGCCCCTCCTCTTCGGAGTGAGCGCTTACCTTGGGCTGATCGCCTCTTTCCTGCGCCCGGAAGAAGCAGCTCCGATGATTTTACGGTCGCCAAAAGCGCGGATTCTCTCGCTCACCTCCGCGCAGATCGCGGCGCAGCATCCCTGGACAATGGGCCTGCGCGAAGGGCGTTTCCAAAAACATCTCGCTGTCGCCACCATGGTCGGGACTTTTTGCAGCGGGGCGGAAGCGCTCTATTCGCATTACAAAAATAACTTCCGCTATCTCGCGCAATGGACCCCGATCATCATCGCGCCGCTCCTCATCGGCGCGGCGGCCGGGTCGCTCGTTAGTCCAAAAGTGGCGCGCACCTGGCTGCCGGCGATGTCGGCGCTCGCGATCGCGGATGGCGGCGTGGGATTTTTCTATCACGCCCGCGGCGTCCTGCGGCGGCCCGGCGGATTGCAGAAGCCGCTTTATAACCTGATTTACGGCCCACCGATTTTCGCGCCGCTCCTTTTCGCGGCCTGCGGCACGATCGGATTGCTCGCCAGTCTGATGCGGAGGGAACGGTGAGAGGTTTTGAGCCTAACGAACGCGGAAAGCGCGCAGTCCTTGCGCCAGCTCCGGGGAGCACGGGCTGTGAGCCCGTCGCATCCGGCGAGTCTCGCCGGATGCAGTTTGCGCGTAGCGCAACCCGGGGAAGCGAGATCGGATTCGGCTTAACCCGCCGCTCCGTGATGTGTTCGGCGCAGACTGCGCCGAACAACGGGCTGGCAGCCCGTGCTCCCCGGAGCTGGCGCCGGCGCAGATCTCAAGATGAATTCAGACCTTTATCATCCCATGGAGCCTAACGAAAAGTTGCCGCTCGCCGAACACACCCTGCAGCCGCTCCCGCCCACGGCGCAGCCCGGCTATTATCCCGGCTTCAGCACGCTTGGGCAGGAAAGTTTCTGGGACGCGGCCACCCGCGAGGTCGTGCGCAAACGCGTGCACGAAATCCCGCCGATCCGCTTTTTCAACGACGAAGAAACGCGTCAGATGGAAGTAGTCTGCGCGCATCTCCTCCCGCAGGACGACCGCGACGCCGCGCATCGCATCCCGATTTTGCCTTTCATCGATGAGCGTCTTTTCCTCGGCAAAACGCCGGGTTACCGCTTCGAATCGATGCCGCCGGATGGCGACGCTTACCGCCTCGGGCTCCAGGCGATCGAACAAATGGCGCGCGCGAATTACCAGCGCAATTTCTTCGAACTCACCTGGCGCGAGCAGGAGGAGCTCCTGAAATCGATCCACGACGCCAAGCCGCTCCCGGGCGCGGCAGAGATCTGGGAGCGGATGCCGATCCATCGCTACTTCGCGCTCGTCCTGCAGGACTGCGTGGAAATGTATTACGCGCATCCCTGGGCCTGGGACGAAATTGGTTTCGGCGGTCCGGCTTATCCGCGAGCTTACATGCGGCTGGAGCGAGGCGAACCAGAGCCGTGGGAAGTGGAGGAAAAGCGTTACGAGTGGGTCATGCGGCCGAAGGTCTGGGTTTCCGATCCGAAGGAGGAAGAGATCGCCGCGCACCAGGAACATCCGCCCGCCGGACAGGGAGGAACGCATTGAAGCAACCGATCGGCGGCGCCTTCGAATCGCCTCGCGACCACGAGCACCACCTCGGCGCAATGCAGAAGCTGGAAGTGCCGATGCGCGTTATGCGCCGGATGAGGAGCTCGATTACCTGGTCGTCGGCGTCGGCTCCGCCGGCGGCGTTTTGCTGCAACGCCTCGCCCGTGCCGGCTTCCGCGTGGCCGGTCTCGAGGCCGGGCCGTTTTGGGACACGGAGCGCGACTGGGTGAGCGACGAGAAGGGATCGCACCAGCTCTACTGGGAAGACATGCGCATCACCGGCGGCTCGCATCCGCTCACTTTCGGCGCGAATAACAGCGGCAAAGGCGTCGGCGGCGGCTCGGTTCACTGGGCCGCGTTTACGCCGCGTTTTCACCCGTCGGATTTCGAAGTTTACACCCGCGATGGCGTGGGCGTGGACTGGCCGATGTCGTATTGGGAATTGAAACCGTATTACGAGCTGCTCGAGCTCGAGATGCCGGTCGCCGGGCCTGCTTGGTACCCTTGGGGCGATCCGCACGGTTACGCCTACGGTCCGCATCCGAGGGGGGGGTCGGCAATACGCTGATCAAAGGTTGTACGTCGTTAGGCATCGGCGTCAGCGTGGGCGGGCCGGTCGCGATTCTGTCCGGCTCGCGCAACGATCGGCCGCACTGCATCTATCGCGGTTTTTGCATCCAGGGCTGCAAAGTCGGCGCGAAAGCGAGCACCCTCATCACCCACGTGCCCGATGCCCTCGCCAACGGCGCGGAAGTGCGCGACCGCTCGATGGCGAACCGGATTCATCTCGGGAAAAACAATCGCGTTACCGGCGTGAGCTACTTCGACCGGGAAGGCCGCGAGCATTTCCAAAGAGCGAAAGCGGTCATCGTCTCCGGCTACGCGATCGAGACTCCGCGCCTGCTCTTGAATTCCGCCTGTGACGGCTACGAAAACGGCCTCGCCAATTCCAGCGACACCGTCGGCCGCTACCTCATGGCGCAGGCCGGCAACGTCGTCCTAGGCCGCTTCGACGAGCCGGTGCGGATGTACAAAGCGCCGCCTGCCCACGCCCTGACCGAGGAGTTTTACGAGACCGATCCGAAACGCGATTTTCGCGCGCGGTTTCGCCATCCAGACGGTCGGTCCGCTCCCGATCTCGTTCGCGAAACAGATGATGGCGGCGCGCGGCGCCTGGGGCTGGGGGATGCGGCGCGCGATGATGGATTACAACCACTGGTCGGCGCTCGGCGTGCTCGGCGAAATTTTGCCGTGGGCCGACAATCGCGTCACGCTGTCCGACGAGCGCGACCAGTTCGGCATCCGCATTCCGCACATCCATTTCGACCTCTACGAGAACGACAAAAAGCTGATCGAGTTCGGCAAGAACAAGACGGAGGAAGTGATGCGCGCGGCCGGGGCGACCGAGATTGCGCAGGAAGCGCGCTTTGCGCATCTCGTCGGCGCGTCCCGGATGGGGAGCGATCCGGCGACAAGCGTGGTCGATAAATTCGGCCGCAGCCACGACATCGCGAACCTCTTCGTCTGCGACGGCAGCATCCTGCCGACGCAAGGCTCGGCCAATCCCGGCCTAACGATTCAGGCGCTGGCCGCGCGCACCGCCGATTACCTCATCTCGCAAGGCGAGAGCGTTTTTAACTCCGACCAGCGCGACCTGACCAACCCGCCCGTGCGAGCCCATCTCTTTCCGCCCGGCACCCACGGCAAAGGAGTGCCGCGGCTGGGATGAGAACCGCGGGAGAAGGGCGAAGGGGGCTCCGTCGCCTGTGGAGAAAATTAAATCCAAGCGCGGTTCTTCGCGCGAAACCAAGGCCAGAACGGGTGCTTTGGAATTAGCTCGCTTATCCTGCTGCTGCGTGAAGGTTCTTTTGTTTGTGAAGCCATTTGGAGCCACAGCGGAAACGGAATTTGGCGGGACCGGATAGTTTCCCATGGCCCAAATCTTCTCCCGCAGCAGCAACGTCACCTCCAAGGTTCTCATCATTGGGTTTGTGGTCGTGCTTTTCTTCGTTGGCTGGACAACCTACGCCGTCTTCTGGTCGCCCTATACCACCTATGTCGGCGTCCCGCGCGAGCAGCCGGTGCCTTTCAGCCATAAACATCACGTGGGCGATGAGGGGATTGATTGCCGCTACTGCCATACTTCTGTCGAGAAGTCCTCCTTCGCCGGCATCCCAAGCACCCACGTTTGCATGACCTGCCATTCGCAGATCTGGACCGAGGCCGCGCCTCTCGCGCCGGTGCGGCAAAGTCTCGCCACCGGCCAGCCGATCAAGTGGAACCGGGTTAACGACCTGCCGGACTTCGCTTATTTCAATCACAGCATCCACATCGCGAAAGGAGTCGGCTGCTCGACCTGCCACGGTCAGCTCGATCAGATGCCGCTGACCTGGCGCACCCAGACGCTCTACATGAAGTGGTGCCTCGAATGCCATCGCGCGCCGCAAAATTATGTCCGTCCGAAAGCGGAAATCTACAACCTGCACTGGCAGCCGCCGCCCGATCAGGCCGAGGAGGGCGCACGTCTCGTGCGGCAATACCAGATCGACACCTCCGGCCGCCTCACCAATTGCTCGACCTGCCACCGATGAAGAACCAGGATAAAATGTGGCGCAGCCTGGAGGAACTCGCGGCCACTCCGGAATTCGAGGAGATGCTCCATCGCGAATTTCCGCGCGCCGCCTCTGAGTGGACTAGCGAACTGCATCGGCGGGATTTCCTCCGCCTGATGGGCGCCTCCGTCGCCCTCGCCGGCCTCGGCGCCTGCACCAGGCAACCGATCGAAAAAATCGTTCCCTACGTGGACCGCCCGGAAGAAGTCATCCCGGGCAAGCCGCTCTATTTCGCCACCGCGACCGACTATTGCGGCTATGGCCAGGGCATCGTGGTCACGAGCAACGAAGGGCGCCCGACCAAGATCGAGGGCAACCCTTCCCATCCGGCCAGCCTCGGTGCGACCACCATCTGGGCTCAGGCCGACGTCCTCGATCTCTATGATCCCGATCGCGCCAAGACCATTACCAGCGATCAGTCCGTCTCCACCTGGGGCGTTTTTCTCGACCGGCTCAACCGCGCTCTCTCGGCGCAGGCGCCGGCCGGCGGCGGCCTGCGTTTTCTCACCCGCACAGTCACTTCGCCGACCATGGCCGCGCAGTTTCAGGCGATTGGGCAGAAATTTCCCGGCGCCCGGTGGCATCAATGGGATGCGCTCACGCACGACGCGGTGCGCGAGAGCCGGGCTGGCGGCGCGTTTGGCGGCCAGACGCTCTACGATTTTTCCAAAGCGAAAGTGATCGTCGCGCTCGATTCCGATTTTCTTTATCTGGGTCCCGCCGCGCTCCGGCACACCCGCGATTTCGCGAAGCGGCGCCGGGTCGAGAAAGTGGAGGGCGCGAGCATGAGCCGCTTCTATGCGGCTGAGCCGACCCCGAGCATCACCGGCTCGAATGCCGACCATCGTCTCGCGGTCGCCGGACACCAAATCCACTCGCTCGCCGCAGCTCTCGCCGCGCTCATCGGCACCGGAGGCGCGGCGACCGATGTCCCGCGGGAGGCGAGCGCCTGGCTCTGGTCTGCCGCACAGGATCTGCGCGCCAACGCCGGAGCCAGCATCGTCATTGCCGGCGAAACCCAGCCGCCGGAAGTGCACACCCTCGTCGCGCAGATCAACCAGTCGTTAGGCAACCTTGGCGCCACCGTCACCCACGTCGCCCCGGTCGAAGCCAACCCCGTCAACCAATTGCAGTCGCTGCGTACGCTGGTCGACGAAATGCGCAGCGGAGCCGTCCAGTTCCTCGTCATCCTCGGCGGCAACCCGGCTTACGATACGCCGGTCGATCTCGATTTCGCGGGCGCCTTGCAGAAAGTGCAGCTCCGCGTCCATCAAAGCCTCTTCGCCAACGAAACTTCGCAGCTTTGTCATTGGCAAATTCCCGCTCTCCATTTTCTGGAAGAGTGGAGCGATCTCCGCGCGTATGACGGCACGGTCAGCATCGTCCAGCCGCTGGTCGAGCCGCTTTACGAAGGCATCTCCACCCACCGCTTGCTCGACGCGTTTATCCAGCAATCGCCTCGCTCGGCCTATGAACTGGTGAGGGCGACCTGGCGACAGGGGAGCGAGGGAGAAGCTTTCGAACAAAAGTGGAGGAAAGTCCTGAGCGACGGCGCCACGCCGGGTGTGGGGGGCGAGCCGGCAGCGGCGGCGGCGAATGCCGCTTCTCCCGCCGCGCCTGCCGGGAGGCCGGCGCCACCGTCGGCCCGGCAGACCCTCGAAATCCTCTTCCGCCCCGACCCGAACATGCTGGACGGCCGCTATACCAACAACGGCTGGCTGCAGGAACTGCCCAAGCCATTTTCCAAAATCACGTGGGACAATGCTGCACTCGTTAGTCC
>JBBSLW010000167.1:0-6199 GCA_038233495.1 Chthoniobacterales bacterium
CAGCGGAAGCCTCTACCTCCTCGCCCTAACGAACGTTAAGTGGTTCGGCGCGATCACGCCGCTCGGCGGCCTTTGCTTCCTCGCCGGCTGGGTTTGCCTCCTCGTCTGGCCGCCGCTGGCCTAACGAAATGCTGCGGGAGCGGCCATTAGGCCTAGTCGAGGCGATATACCTCGGCCAGCGCCGTGCCGCGGTCGTGGTCGCTGGTCGCGGACAAGATCGCGGTGTAGCCGCCCCGCGGGAGGGTCATGAGGATGGCCGCCTCGAGGGGGTCGGAGGGCGCAAGACCCGTCGCAGCGATTTCCGACGCCTGGGAATCCTGCCAGTTATCGTTGCTCGCGAGCAGATTTCCCTCGGCGTCGAAGAGGTCGAGTCGCGGGTCGCTCAGACCAGAGAGACCGAAGTTATCCAAAGAAGGTCCGTTGGCCCGGATGAGAATGATATTATCCGGCCCGACCCCAATGATGAAGCCGGTAATCATGGGAGTGGCGAGGCCCTGAATGGCACCGCGCGCACTGATGTTGAGGAGCGTCGCGGTGGTATCGAGGTCGTAGATCTCGACCAAAGCCGTGCCGGTGGTCACGCCAACCCCGCCCGCACTGACGTTCTGGCCCTGCACGATGGCGGTGTAACTGCCGGGCGCGAGGGTAATGACGATGCCGGATTCGAGTAAGTTCGAGGGCGCGAGGCCGGTATTAAAGATCTCGGTTTCCTGGGTATCCTTCCAGTTATCGTTCGCAGCGAGCAGGACACCGGCGGCGTCGTAGAGCGAGAGTTTTGGGTCGGCCAGCGCCACGAGGCCGAAGTCGGCTAACGATGGACCGATCGCGCGAACCAGAATTTTCCTCGATTTCTGGCTGCCGACGATGAAACCGCCAATGAACGAAGTCACGTCCTCCCCCAGACGGGCGACGGGATTTTGACCCGCGCGGAAAGATTGAGGATGTAGGCCGGTGCGGGGCTCGGCAGGAGGAAGGCGAGGAGAAGGACCCCAAAGGCGAAAGCTTTTTCTTAACGGCGGGTGACATCCCGAGGATGACGGCGCGCCGGCCCCTTGGTCAAGCCTGTTTCGCCGCTTTGCCAATCACCCTTTCACGCCGCCGCGAGAAATCCGAACGAGCTTGTCGGCACCGCGACTCGTCTGCTATCGTTCCCACCTAACGAATGCTGGCTCTGGCTGATGCGCAACGTGCGGTCGCGACGATCGCGGTTTTTATCGCGACCTTCTTGGTCACGCTCGCGCTCGGCCGTCTCCTCAAGCGGCGCTCTGGGGTGCGTTTCGGGGTTTTCTTTCAACTCTTCGCCCTCACTTTCGCCTTCTACGCGGCGGCCTGGGTTTACGGTCTCGACCTGCGCTGGCGCAATCATGCCGGCGCAGCCCTCGTCCTCCTCAGCACCGCGGTCGTGATCGCTCTGGTCGACCGCTATCTTTGGGATCTTTATTTCGAACAACGGCGCCAGACCGTCATCCCGAAATTCCTGCGCGAGCTGGTCGCGCTCGTCATTTTCCTGGTCGCGCTCCTCCTCGTCCTGAGCTTCGGCTATCACGCCGAGCGCGAGTTGCGCGGGCTGCTCGCGACTTCCGGCGCGGCCGCCATCATCCTTGCCTTCGCCACCCAGAACCTGCTCGGCGGCGTGATCGCGGGGATGTCGCTGCAAATCAGCAAGCCCTACCGGGTCGGCGACTGGCTTCAGGTCGGCGAGCGCTTCGCCGAGGTCATGGAGATCAACTGGCGCTCGACCCGGCTGCGCACGAACGACGCCATTTATCTCGATATCCCGAACAACGAGATCGTTAGGCAAACGATCGTGAACCTGCACTATCCGCAGCAGCTCCATGCCATGCGGATCAACGTCGGGGTCGATTACAACACGCCACCGAACAAGGTGAAAGACGCCCTTCTCCAGGCCACCCTGCACGCCGAAGGGGTCCAGAAAGATCCCGAGCCGAAAGTTTTCCTGAGGGACTTCGGCGATTTCGCGATCAACTACGAGATCAAGTTCTGGATGCTCAATCACCAGGATTACAACAACGTCTGCGACGCGATCCGGACCAATATCTGGTACAAATTCAAGCGCCAGAAAATCGTCATCCCTTTCCCGATTCGCACTCTCGAGATCCAGCGCAAGGCGGCGATCAAGCCACACGAGGAACACAACCAGACGAAAGCCATTCTCGAGGGCGAACCGCTCTTCACTTGCCTGACCGGCGAGCAGATCGATCACCTCATCCGCGGCTCGCGCACCGTCCGTTTCGGGCGCGGCGAAAGGATCATCGAGCAAGGCGCGGAAGGCGCTTCCATGTTCGTCCTGCTTCACGGTTCGGCCGCCGTCTCGGTCTCGCAAAACGGGAGCATGATCCGGGTCAGCTCGCTCCGGATGGGCGATTGCTTCGGCGAAATGTCGCTCCTGACCGGCGAAAGCCGCACCGCCACGATCCGCGCGGAGGACGACTGCGAGGTGATTGAAATTTCCAAGCCGGCGATGGCTGCGGTCCTGCGCGAGGCGCCGGAGTGTGTGACGCAGTTGAGCGAGTTACTCGCGGCCCGCAAAATGGAAACCGACGGCCTACTCAAGGACCTCGCACAGGGCGCGGCCGAGGACATCAAAGCGCGCGAATATCGCGCCACTTTTCTGCGCCGGCTCCGCTCCGTCTTCGAGTTGTAACCACCTTCCGCCGGAAAAGACGAGGAGCAGCGCCTCGTTGGGCGGGCCCGGACAAAGCGGTTGCCAGAGGGGCAAATTCCTCTAATGTCCAGCCTTCCTTTCCCAGAGCGACTCCGGACCTAACTATGACCCTTCTAGCCATCTCCATTCTCGACTCGGGCATCCCTCTTTCGATGCTCTGCGCGGCCGCCGGCCTTGTCTTTGCCTTCTTCCTTATCTTCAAGGTCATCAACTCCTCCCCGGGGAACGCCCGGATGCAGGAGATCGCCGGCGCCATCCAGGAAGGCGCGAAGGCTTACCTTAACCGTCAGGTCATCACGATCAGCGCGATCGCGGCCGTCATTTTCGTCCTGCTTTTCATCTTTAAGGATCACGCTACCGCCGTCGGTTTCGTGGTCGGCGCGGCCTGTTCGCTCGCGGCCGGCTTCATTGGCATGCGGATCGCCGTTTTGGCCAACACCCGCACCACTCAGGCCGCCACCCATTCGCGGACTGCAGCCATGCGAGTCGCATTCAACGGCGGCGCCGTGACCGGGTTGCTCGTGGTCGGCCTCGCGCTTTTGTCGGTCGGAATTTTCTACACCGTCGCGACCAAAATGATCGGCCAGGACCTGGCCGTGAAAAGCCTCATCGGCCTCGCCCTCGGCGCGAGTTTGATCAGTGTTTTCGCCCGGCTCGGTGGCGGCATTTACACCAAGGCGGCTGATGTCGGCGCCGATCTCGTCGGCAAGATCGAGAACACGCTGGACGAGGACGATCCCCGCAACCCGGCCACGATCGCGGATAACGTGGGAGACAACGTCGGCGATTGCGCCGGCATGGCGGCGGACGTTTTCGAGACTTACGCGGTCAGCCTGATCGGGGCCATCCTGGTCGGCGCGCTCACCCTCGTGAACGTGCCGGCGGCGATCGTTTACCCGTTCGTTCTCGGCGGCATTTCCGTGCTCGGCGCGATCTTCGGGATTCTTTTCGTTAACATCAGCAACGGCAAACCCGGCAACACCCTGATGGGTGGCGTGATGACGAGCGCGGTCATTTCCGCGGTCCTCTTCTGGCCGGCCACGCATTATCTTTTCCCGAACGGCGTCACCATCGCCTTCGCGCATCGCACCCCTAACGACCTCTATTTCGCTTCCCTCGTCGGCCTTCTCATGACCGGTATCGTGGTCGTGATCACGAACTATTACACCTCGATGAGCTTCAGCCCGGTGCGCAAGATCGCGAAGGCGTCCGAGACCGGGCACGCGACCAACATCATCGCCGGCCTCGCCATCGGCCAGCATGCGACCGCGCTTCCGGTCGGTTTTATTGGGCTCGCGATTTTGTTCAGCTTCCACTTTGCCGGTCTCTACGGGATCGCGATCGCGGTCATGAGCATGCTCTCCATGGCGGGCATCATTATTTCGCTCGATGCCTTCGGCCCGATCACGGATAACGCCGGCGGCATTGCCGTGATGAGCAACCTGCCGAAGGAAGTGCGGGGCGTGACCGATGACCTCGACGCGGTCGGCAACACCATGAAAGCCGTGACCAAGGGTTACGCGATCGCGTCCGCCGGGCTCGCCGCGCTCGTTCTTTTCGGCTCTTATGTCGAGGAATTGCGGGCCCACGTGCTCGCCGGCGGTGGCACCTTTAACTTCGCCTTCTCCCTCACCGAACCCAAGGTCATCATCGGTCTCTTCATCGGTGGCTTGCTGCCCTTTCTCTTTACCGCCTTCAGCATGGACGCGGTCGGCAAAGCGGCTGGCGCGGTTGTGCGCGAAGTGCGCCGCCAGCTCACCGCCAAGCCCGGCATTCTGCGCGGCGAGGACAAACCGGACTACGGCGTTTGCGTCGATATCGTGACCAAAGCGGCGCTACGCGAAATGATTATTCCGGCGCTTCTGCCGGTGGCCTTCGTGATCGCGGTCGCAATGATCCCGCAGCTCGGCCCGGTGGTTCTTGGCGGGCTGCTCGTCGGCACGATCGTGACGGGTTTGTTCGTCGCTATCGCCATGACCTCGAGCGGCGGCGCCTGGGATAACGCGAAAAAATTTATCGAGGAAGGCAACCTCGGTGGCAAAGGCTCCTTCGCCCATGCCGCTTCGGTCACTGGCGACACTGTCGGCGATCCCTACAAGGACACGGCCGGCCCGGCGATCAACCCCATGATCAAGGTCGTCAACATCGTTGCCATCCTTATTATCCCGATTTTCTTCTAACGGTGGCTGCGGGAGTCGTTGTCGCGCCCGCGTGGCGGATGCTGGACTTGTTGTAGCGTGCGCTGTCCTCAGCGCATGTGGCCCCGCGCAGACAATTCGATTTCCGCTGAGACAGCGGACGCTACCATGCGAGAGTGAAGCGAATGGATTCTCCTGATTTTCAATTGATCCCTGTGCCAGAGCGAGAAACGCCGGCGCTCCCGGATGCGGGCGCAAGCCCTTTCCGTACCGTGGTCGATCCGCAGATGCGCGCGCAGCTGCGCCGCGCGCTCATCGACCTAATCAACAACCACGACGACTCGCTCGCGGCCCATTATTCCGACGGGAAATTAGCTCTCGAATCGTATAAAGAATACATCGAAGTCTTCGCCCGCAGCCTGAAGGAGACGATGGAAAGCCGGGAAGGCGTTTCCTATCTGTTACGCGCGGTCGGGTTCGACGTGCCGCCGGAAGACGTGAACCTGCAGCCCGAGCTGCGCTGGAAAAGCGTCCCTCGGCCCTAAGGACTCGGATTGTTTTCGCATCGGCACGATCGGCCAGATTTCTCCCCGCGCCCCCGCAAAACCGCAAAAGCGTTGTCATCCCGAACCGGCGAAGCACGGAGAGGGATCTCACCCATGGAATGTGCGTTCTGTTCTTTTTTGAGAACCTGATTGCAACGGGAGGATCCCTCTCCGTCCCGCGGCGGATCGGGATGACAACGCTTTTTGCGCGGAGTTGCGGCAGGCGCATCGTCCCGCGAGACCTTCCGCCCTGCCTGCGATCTCCTTTCCCACAAAAAACTTGTTTCCTTTCCCCACTCCGAGAACAATCGGCCGGACCTCATGCCTACCGTGCTCCTGATTGAAGATGACGCCGAGAGCCGGCGCGCCACCGCGGAACTTTTCCTGCGCGAAGAATGGACCATCCTCGAAGCCGGCGACGGCGAGGTCGGCATCCGGCTCGCCCTCGAGCATCGCCCGGAACTGATCCTCTGCGATTTGCTCATGCCGAAAGCCAACGGCTTCCAGGTTTGCCGCAGCATCCGCCAGCTTCTCCAGCAGACCAAGATCATCATCGTCTCCGGCCGCGACTACGGAGTTGACCGGACAAGCGCGATCGAAGCCGGCGCCGACGAGTATCTGGTCAAACCAATCCGCTGGGAAAATCTCTGCGAAGTGATCGACCGCGTCATGCCGCCCCCAGATCAAAACGCGCGCAAGTCCGGGCCCCTTCCCGATTTCATGCCGCCCTCGACCCGGGTGAAATTCTGGGGCGTGCGCGGCTCCATCCCGGTCCCGGGCTCGTCCACCGTTGGCTACGGGGGGAACACCAGTTGCGTAGAAGTGCGCGC
>JBBSLW010000168.1:0-6170 GCA_038233495.1 Chthoniobacterales bacterium
GAGGCGGGTTGAAGATTTGGAAGAGCCGGTGCCAGCCGCGGCGCAGGATGTGGAGCCGGTTTATACGGAATCTACCGCCCGCCGGGAATACGCCGAGAGTGCCGGAGACGTGGCGGATTACGCTCAGGTTTCGAATGAGCCAGTCGCGACGGTGTCGGCCAGTTTTGTCCAGCCGGTGGTCGAGATTGTCGAATACCCGCAGCCAGCCCAAATCATCATCATTTCCAACCAGCGCGTGTTGGACCGAAGGCATCGTCCGCGGCTTTGCCAGAACGGCGGAGAGGTTGTTACGCAACCCCGTCCGCCAGAAAGAAGTGAACCTCGCGTAGGCGGCGGCAGGGTTGTTCGTCGGCCGAAGCCCGGCCCGCGCACGGTCGATCCCACTCCACGGCCGAGCAGCAAACCGATGACTTCGCGACCTCGCCAGCTGGCGGCGAATCAGCAGACTCGTTAGGGAGCGGGGAGCCGTTCTCTGGCTCGAATGGGGGAATGGGGCGCGATTACCCGCCCAGGGCATTGCGTTTATGTCATTGGCGAAAGCGAAAATGCGGCGGGACGTTCGCCATGAATATAGAACTCGCCTTCGTCTGAATCGCAGCATCTTCACCGTCGCATGTGTGGCCGCCATTGCCCTCAGCGCAATCGTGACCACCGGTTGCGTCGCCGCCGGCAAAGGTTCGCCTGCTGCAGTGAAGCAACAACAGGGTGAAGGTCGCCTCGTCATTGTGCCTCGGCCAATCTCGGCACGACGGTTGTCGGCGTCTCGGTCGACGGCGAGGAAAAGGCCACGATCAACTTCAACGGCCGCTACGAAGAGCCGCTCTCCGCAGGCGAGCATACGATTTCGGTGATCCCAATTCCGAACCGCGAATTCGGCAAGCCGACCCAGATGAAAATCATGGTCCAGCCGGGCCAGACATACAAATACACCGCGAAACGCTCCGACGTCTCGATCGTCCTGAAGTAACTCTTTGCGACCATCCGGTGAGCGACCTGTCACAAGGGTCGCTCACCGCGACCGGCGCTCACGCAAGCACCAGCCGGTAGACCAACCCCAGCGCCCCCGCCCCGAGAACAACCGGGATAATATCCCAGCGTCAGCGCAACATCCCGGCGAACGCCACCAGCGCGACGACGAAGGCAAACCAATCGAGCATTCCCGCGGTGGGGAAAAGCGCATGCATCCCAAACCAGACCGCCAGGTTTAAGACCACGCCGACGACCGCGGCCGTAATGGTGGAACGCGCGGCCGTCAGCTGCACATTTCCACGCAGACGCTCGATGTAGGGCGCGCCGAGAAAAATCCAAAGGAAGCAGGGCACGAAAGTGACCCAGGTGGTGAGAAGCGCCCCAGCCGTCGCCGCGACCAGCGGGGTAAGACCGCCGGGATGGTTCCAGCCCCCCATGAAGCCGACAAATTGCAGGACCATGATGAGGGGGCCGGGCGTGGTCTCGGCCAAGCCGAGGCCGTCCATCATCTGGCCGGGCGCAAGCCAGCCGTAGTGAGTGAGCGCCTGTTGCGCAACATAGGGCAGGACGGCGTAGGCGCCGCCGAAAGTGACCACCGCTGCTTTGCTAAGAAAGAGACCTTTGCGGAAAAGGGGGTGGTTGCTGCCTAACGACACGCCGAGAGCGAGAAGCGGCCCGAACCAGAGCGCAAGGCAGACCGCCGTGACGCGCAGCGCGCGCGGCCAGGAAGGCCGGGTATGAAGCGGCGAGGCGGTTTCGTCACCGAGCACGGAATGCGTTCCCGCCTTTCCGTGAGCAGCGAGGTCGTGGAACCTTGCCGGCCAGACTTTTCCACCCACCAGACCGAGCAACGCCGCCCCGAGGATGATGAGCGGGAAGGGCGCGCCGAGAAAAAAGATGGCGACGAAGGCAAGCACCGCGATGGACCACATCACTTCGTTCTTGAGCGCCTTGCGCCCGATGCGGATGACCGCCGCAGCCACGATCGCGATGACCGCCGGTTTCAAACCGTAGAAAAGAGCGGCGACCCACGGCACCTGGCCGTAGGCGGCGTAGACAAAACTCAGCGTCCAGAGCAGCACCATCGAAGGCAGGACGAAAAGCGCGCCGACCACGATCCCGCCGGCGGTGCGATGCAGAAGCCAGCCAATGTAAATCGCCAGCTGGGTCGCTTCCGGCCCCGGGAGGAGCATGCAGAAATTGAGCGCGTGCAGGAAACGCGCCTGGCCGATCCAGCGTTTTTTTCCACCAGCTCGGTCTGCATGATGGCGATCTGGCCGGCCGGCCCGCCGAAGCTGATGAAGCCGAGCTTGAGCCAAAAGCGGAAAGCTTGGGCAAAGGTCGGGTGCGCGACGGCCGCTCGGGGCGGGCTTTCGGGTTCGTTAGGGCGCGCGGGCATCAGTGGACGAAGGTTGCATCTCGCGATGGAACAAAGGAGAACAATTTATGAACCCGGGCGCCGTCCGTCCTGAAATCGTCGCGGTCGTTGGCGCCGGCCCGGCCGGGTTGCGTGCGGCGGAAGTGGCCGCCGCGCACGGGGCGCGCGTGGTGGTATGCGACGCGCAGCGTTCCCCGGGCCGCAAATTTCTCATGGCCGGCCGCGGCGGCTTGAATCTGACTCACGGCGAGGCGGCGGAGAATTTCCCGGCTCGCTACCGCGCGGAATCGGAACGCTGGCGCGATCTGCTCGCGGAATTTGGACCGGACGAGCTCCGCGCCTGGGCGGCGCAGCTCGAGGTGGAAACCTACGTCGGCACGAGCAACCGCGTTTTTCCGCGCGGGCAAAAGGCGGCGGCCCTGTTGCGCGCGTGGTTGCAACGTCTCCGCAGCGGGGCGGTGGAATTTCGCTACGGCGCGCGGCTCGCTGGCCTAACGAGGGAGGGCGAAGCCTGGCGTTTGCGCTTCACGGAAGGCGAGGACCTGGTCGCCCGCGCCGTGGTCCTGGCCCTCGGTGGCGCTTCCTGGCCGGAGACCGGCTCGGACGGCGAATGGCCGCCGTTGCTGGCCGCGCATGGCGTGGAGCAGGCGCCATTTCTGGCCGCCAACTGCGGTTGGAATGTGGATTGGCCGCCCGCCGTGCTGGAGCGCGCGGAAGGTCTGCCACTCAAGAACCTGAGCGTGACCGCGGGCGAGGAAACCATTTCGGGCGAACTTTTGATTACGCGCTACGGACTCGAAGGCGGCGCGATTTATCGGCTCGGCCCGGTCCTGCGCGCGCTCCCCGAGCCTTCCTTGCAGATCGATTTCAAGCCGCAGGTGAGCGCAGAGGTGCTGCGCGAACGCGCCGCGCAGGCGCGCCAGCCTAACGACCGGTTTCGTGCCTGGAAGCTGAGCGCGGGCGCAGTTGCGCTGCTGGAGACTTTTTACCCGGAGGATTGTCTCGACCCCGGGCACGCCATGGCGCGGGCGAAGCATTTTGTTCTCCCGCTCCTCAGCCCGCGCCCGATTGCCGAGGCGATCTCGACCGCCGGCGGCGTACGATGGCAGGAGCTGAACGCGACCCTCATGCTGACCAAAATGCCGGGCGTATTTCTCGCCGGCGAAATGATCGACTGGGAAGCCCCGACCGGTGGCTACCTGCTACAGGGATGCTTTTCCACGGGCACCCGCGTAGGGCGGGCGGCCGTGGAACGTGCTCTCGGGAAACGTAGTGTTTAGCTGGTCCACTTCTTCCACCGCTTGCGCAGTGGCTTGACATATTCGTCCACGTCCACGTCGCGCACCCGATCGAGGCCATCTTTCACCACTTCCGCGGAACCTTCATAACCGCGTTTCACGTTGCGCAGGAGTGAAGGAAGAAAGGCCGGGGCCATCCCGCTCCAATCGACCTCGCGCAGCGCGCGTTTGACCGAGAGCGAAGGCTCTTCCGGCCGCGAGGAGTAGCGAATCGCGAGCCCGATCGCCAAGCCGAGGGCAAGGGCGCCGAGCACGGTCGGCACCGGGTTTTCACGCAGGAAAAACTCGGTCCGTTCCCGCACTACCACCGCCTTTTGACGCGTCTGGTCCCAAGTATCGGAAGCGGCGCTGGAAAGCTTGCGTGCCCCTTCCTGCAGCCGGCTCTCGCCGCTGCGTCCGCCCGCCTCGCTGCCGAACTCCGTCTCGGCCATCGGATCGTGTTCCGTAAAATTGTCTCCATTGGAATTCTTCATACGAATACTATCGCATATCATGGCCTTTTTGCGTCCCCCGATTCCCCTCGCGGGCCCGGAGGTTGAGGCTCATTGCTTGACGGAGCCCTCTCCTGCCGGAAGGTAATTCAAAGAAAGAAGGAGAACTCTTATGGCTGACGAAGCGACACCAAAATCTGACAATCCAGTTGACCTGACCGAGGAAGAAAAATACTGGCGCGAACATCATCACACCCAGCCGCACGCGGCAGAGGACAAACCGTATGAGCATTTCGCGCCGGCTTACCGGGTCGGTGCGGCGGCGGCGGTGAAGCATCCCGGGAAACCATTCCACGAAATCGAAGACGACATCGCGCTCGATTACGAGAAGCACCAGGTCGGCTCGGCCCTGCCGTGGGATCACGTGCGCGGCGCCTCTAAGGCGGCTTGGTCGAAGGTCAGCGGCTTGAATTCGCCGCGCGACCCGTCGCGCGGCATGCGCGGCAGTATTTGATCGACCCGACGGCATTCCCTCATTCGCGACGGTGATGAGGTTTGCTCCGCCGCGCGCTTCCGGGTAGTGATCCGGGGCGCGCGATGGGCGCTTTCAGTTACCTCTCGATTCTTCTCTCGATCATCCTCGGGCTGGCGATCACCCAGCTTTTGCAGGGGATCGGGCGGATCATCCAGGCGCGCGATCGAGTCGTCATCTTCTGGCCGCTGATCGTGTGGGTAGGCCTGCTCGTGCTGGTCTCGGTGCAGAGCTGGTGGGCGCTCTTTGGACTGCGGACGCATGAGCATTGGGGCTTTTTTCCCTTCCTCGTGATCGTGGCGCAGATCATTAACCTTTACCTCACCACGGCGCTGGTCCTTCCGGAGCTCGGGCCGGGCGAGCGGGTCGATCTCCGCCAGCATTACTTCGCCCAGGCCCGGGTGGTTTTTCAGCCTAACGATTGTTGCGGTCCTGCTCAGCTTCGCGAAAGACCCAGTGCTGAATGGCAGGTTGCCGGTGGCGGCGAACACGGGCATCCAGTCGGGCTTTGTCGCCGTCGCGGTCGCAGCCATCGTCATTCGGCAGGCTTGGTTCCACCAGTTGGTTGCGTTCGCGGCTCTTCTGCTCTTCGGCGTTTACATCGCGTTGCTCTTCACGCAACTCCCGGGCTAACGAACTCACGCGCGTTCCTTCGTTGGCTCAGGGAAACTTTTCTGCCAACGTCACGGATGCGCCCGCTCGATCCCGGTCTTGTCGAAACTGTCCAGCGCGACGGCGTCGTCTTGCTGCCGGACATTCTTTCGGAGGAAGAAGTGGCGACGCTGGCCGCCGGCGTCGAACGCAACCTGGCGAATCTCGGGCCGCTCGCCATGAACGCTGGTTCATGCCGCGCTCCTTTGTGAAAGGAACGGCGATGGTTTTCGAGGAAGGCCCGCTCGAGGAAGTGCCGGAGATCGCGGCCGACCGCGCGGCCTGGCCGATCGTGCGCTGGGAGATGAAGCCCGGCGACGCGGTTGCCTTGCCTTTAACATGCTTACGCTCCACGCCGCGGCTGGTTCGCAGACGAGGCGGCGCGCTTTTTCATTGCGCCTGACGGGCGATGATGTGCGCTGGGCGCCGCGCCCGCATCGCACGAGCCCGCCTTTTCGGGAAGCCGAGGCCGCGCTGGCCGCCGGCGCTCCGCTCGAGCATCCGGCCTTTCCCGAGCTGTGGCGGCGCGGCGGGATTTAACGCCACTGGTGTTTCGGATATTTCCGTTGCAGCTCCTGCCTGATCTTCGGATAGCTGTCCCGCCAGAAGGTGGTGAGATCATCCGTGATCTGGATCGGGCGATGATTCGGGGCTAGCACTTCGATCCTTAGCGGGACCCGGCCGTGGCCAATCGTCAGGCCGTTGGCCACGCCGTAGAGATCCTGGATCCGCGCCGCGATCGTGGGCGCGTTCGAGCCGTAGGTGATTTTGGCGTTGCGCTCGTTAGGCAACCGGATCCGTTCCGGCGCGAGCTGCTCGAGGCCGGCCTGTTGCGCGGCGCTCAGCCATGATTTCAAGACCGGCGCGACCGGCCGTTCCTTGATCTCCTTGTAGCTCGTCGCGCCCTGGCA
>JBBSLW010000169.1:0-6151 GCA_038233495.1 Chthoniobacterales bacterium
AGGCTCAGGAACAGTGGTAAAAAACGAAAATAGCGTTGGCCCATTGGTGGGATCGGAGAGTGGCGCTGCCGGGTGCCGGGAAGGCGCGTCATGTTCCCGACGGAACAGGCGTGCGCCTCGCGGCCGCTAACGACGCGCTTACAGAAGAGCATGTTGCCAGTGCTGACAAGCAACTTTCCGGAGTTTTTTTCGGGCGAAATTACCGCCCGCAAAGGCCCGTCAAAACGCTACTTTGCCGGCACGCGGTGGGGCTGAAATGGCGCTTCCACGACCGGTCGCGCCGCTGCCGTACGCGCCTGCGCCATGCCCGCGATCGTCATCGCTTCCTGATAATGCGATTCCAGTAATCCGATCTGCCGACGCTGCTCGAACTCGGCCGCCACGCATTCACTCGCCAGCACGCCCATCTCCGCAAACGAGTGCGGATTAGCCGTGATCTTCTTCATCTCCGCCGCCAGTGCCCGGTAATCGCGCTCTTCCACCAGCGCCCCGCAACGGCCATCCTCGACCGCTTCCGGAATGCCGCCGTGCCGCGTCGCGAGGATCGGCAAGCCGGTCGCCATTGCCTCCAGAATCGAATTGGGGATGCCTTCTTGGTTTTCGTCGCCCGGCATTTCGCTTGGGTGCAGAAAAACGTGGCAGCTGTGATAAAGCGAAAGCAGATCTTCCTGCGAGAGGAACCCGGTGAAACGCACATGCTCCGCGATCCCGAGCTGACCGGCGAGCGCCTCCAGTATCGGCTGGAGTGGTCCTTTACCGGCAATGAACAACTGGGCGTGCGGGTTGGCCTGGTGAAAAAGGGCGAAGGCGCGCAGACAAGTGGTCAGCCCTTTTTTCGGAATCAGGCGGCAAGCCTGGAGAAACTTCCAGCGCCCGCCCTGTGGCGCTTCGCGACGCCGGGTCGGGAACTGTTGGAGCGGAATGCCGGTGCGATTGATCCGGATTTTCTCCGGCGGGCACCCCAAATGGATGAGCCGTTGCTCGAGCGAGCGGGAACGCGCCAGGATCAGCGGCACCCAGTGAAATACGCGCTGCAACTTCGTCGCGTACTGCGGCGCGTCCGCCTTCAGCATCACGTCCGCTCCATGAAATGAGACGATACAAGGTTTGTCCCAGTACTTGATGAAAGGCAGCAGATGCACGCCCGTGTGCCCAAAATAAATGTGCATCAGATCGGCCCCGCGCCGGGCCAGCAGGTTGCTCAGGAGCTGATATTCGCCGCGATAAACGATCGGCGGCTGGCGCTCGACGAATTTCAACCAGCCGTGCCGGAACGGATTCGGCCGCGGCGCCGGGATCAGCTCGATGTCATCGAAGGGGAACCGCTCGGTGTTCTGCATCTTCTTCGTCATCACGAAAGTCTGCACTCCGCGCAGGGCCGTGACCTGACGGTAGATGTGGAGCATCTCCGATTTCAGGAAGGTGGTGCAATAACTTGCGACGACTAATTTCGACATGGATAGATGGGGAACTCCCGCGGGCTGGGTAAAAGTCGTGAACTCTTAGCGCATAGCTCCAGCTTGTCTAACTGTATTCGTGCATCCGCTCGCTGGTGGCCTTGGTGGCTTCCGCCCCCGCCGCTGGTGTTTTTGCCGCTGGCGTTTCGTTAAGCCAATGGTCCAACGCGCGCTTAAGTTGATCAATGCCCGCCTTTTCTTTCGCTGATACCGGGATCACTTCGCGATCGGGGTAACGCTGCCGGAACGCGGCCAGATTTTCCTCCGCCTCGGGCAGATCCATCTTGTTCGCTACCACCCGCCAGGGCCGCTGGGAAAGCCGCGGATCGTAAAGGTCGATTTCGCGCCGCAAATGCTGGAGATCCTCGATCGGGTTGCGCCCCTCGCTGCCCGCCATGTCGAGGACGAAAAGGAGAATCCGGCAGCGCGTGATGTGGCGGAGAAAAGCGTGCCCGAGGCCGAGATTGCGGTGCGCGCCTTCGATCAATCCTGGGACGTCGGCCACGGTCGCGCGCCGGTAATCGGCGAAATCCACCACCCCGATCATGGGATGCAAAGTCGTAAAAGGATAAGCCGCCACCTTCGGGTGCGCGGCCGAGATCTGGCGCAGGAGCGTCGACTTCCCGGCGTTCGGATAACCGACCAGGCCGGCGTCCGCGATCGTGCGCAGCTCGAAAAGGAAATTTCCCTCCTCGCCCTCTTCACCTTCCGAGTACTCGCGCGGGGCGCGGTTCCGCGCGCTCTTGAAGTGCACGTTTCCCTTCCCGCCCTTCCCGCCGTGACAGAGAATGTGCTCCTCGTTAGGCAGCGCCAGGTCGGCAACCTGTTCGAGCGTCGTCTCGGGCGAGGTCGCGGCGGCTGCTCCCTCCTCCGGTGGAGGTCCGTCGACGAACGCAGCCGGATCCCCTAACGAATCGAGACGGTAAACCACCGTCCCCACCGGCACCTTCACGATCTTGTTCGGCGCACCGCGCCCGTGCATCTGCTTGCCCATTCCGTGGCTGCCCTTTTTTGCCTTCAAAAGCGGCTCATAGAAAAGGCTGGTCAGGTTGTCGGTGTGCTCGTCGGCTTGCAGGATGATATCGCCGCCTTTGCCGCCGTCGCCACCGTCCGGACCACCCCGGGGCACGAATTTTTCACGACGAAAACTGACGCATCCGCGCCCGCCATCGCCGGCCTTCGCCGTCACCTTGATCCGGTCTACAAACATCGCCTAACCATACACGATGCCGCCCTTCTTGGTAGCGCGACCTCGGCCGGATTCGAGCCGCTTGCGAAGCGATCGCGACCGCGCCTCTCCGCTCAGGTTCCGAGCAACGACGCGTAGAGCTGTTTCGTCTCCTCTGCGATCGCGGCCCAGCCAAACTTTTCTTCCGCGCGTTTCCGCCCCGCGCGGCCGAATTTCTTTTGCAACTCCGGGTCTGCCATCAGTTCATTCACCCGCGCCGCCAGATCGCGCTCAAACTTCCCCGGATCCGTCGGCGCAAACGGGCTCTCGCTCATCTGCTCGACCGGCACGAGAAACCCGGTTTCCCCATCCACCACCACTTCCTTGATCCCCCCGACCGCGCTCGCCACGACTGCGGTTTCGCAGGCCATCGCTTCGAGGTTGATGATCCCAAACGGCTCATAAATCGAAGGACAACAAAAGACCGCGGCCCCGGCATAAAGCTGGTGCACCGTTTCTTTGTCGACCATTTCCTCGATCCAGATCACGTCGCTTCGTTTCGCCTGCGCCTCGGCCACTGCGGCCTTCATTTCCGCCGCAATCTCCGGCGTGTCGGGCGCGCCGGCGCAGAGCACGACTTGAAAATCCGGAGCCATATATTGGATGGCGCGCGCCAGGTGAATGATCCCTTTCTGCCGCGTGATTCGCCCAACGAAAAGCAGGTAAGGCCGCGCCGGATCGATCCCGTAGCGGACGAGCGCGTCCGTCCGATCCGTGGGCCGATATTCCTCGAGATCGATCCCGTTATAGATCACGTGCAAACGCGACGGCTCGATCGCGAAGAGCCGCTCGAGATCGGCCTTCGTCCCGTTCGAAACGGCGATGACCGCGTCGGCCAGCTCGAGCGCGGTCTTCTCCAGCCAGACGGTAAAATCGTAACCGCCGCCGAGCTGCTCGCGCTTCCACGGGCGCAACGGCTCGAGCGAATGCACCGTGATGACGAGCGGGATGCCGTAATTCAACTTCGCCAGAATCCCGCCGAAATGGCTGTACCAGGTGTGGCAGTGGACGAGATCGGCGTCGATCGCGGTCGTGTTGAAATCCAGGCTGCGCTGGACCGCCCCGAAGACGGAGCGAAGCGGCTTCGGGCAGGTGAAGGCGCTTTCGTCGATCGCAAAACCGCACACCTCGGGATTCGTGCCTAACGACTCCTGCTCACCGAAGCAGCGCACCTCCACATCCATCAGCCGGGCCAGTTCCCGGGCCAGATATTCCACATGCACTCCGGCTCCGCCATAAACGTTAGGCGGATATTCGTTCGTCAAAAAAAGTGATTTCATTTCTTCCAAGGATTCGAAGCGGCCGGCCCGGCGGTTCCGCTATTTCGCCACGTTCACGAGCAGCACCGGCATCGTCGCCCGGTGGCGTACCCGGGTGATCGTGCTGCCGTAGAGCAGGTCTTTCAAAAAACGATGACCATGCGTCGTCATCGCGATCAAATCGCAGGCCGCGGCGTCCGCCGTTTTCAAAATCTCCGTCGCCGGATCACCCAGCGCGAGATGCGTTTCCACCGCCAGCCCGCCTCCGCGCAGATCGCTTGCGCTCTTTTCCAGGTAGACCCGGTCCTCCTTCATCTCCTCCGAGTCGGCGAGTTGAAAGTGATTGTAATTCCGCGCCACCCAGCCATCGGCTACGTGCAGGAGGAGCAGCTCGGAGCCGTGCAACTTCGCCAGCTCGGCGATGTGCGCGAACATCGCCCGGTCCGTCCGGCTGTTGTCCAGCGCGACGAGAATTTTGCGATACATCATCCGAAGAGGTTGAGCGTTGCGTTGCGCGGGAGAGCTTCCTCTTTCACTTAAAACTGAACCGTTCACACTGAAAGCAATTAAATCGCTCATGCCGCGCCGACCTGCTCCGCCCGCCATTCTCGCCCTCGACCTCGGCACTTCCTCCGTCCGCACCGCGCTCTTCGACGAACGGCTCCGGATGGTCCCCCTCTCCAAGGCGAGCGCGGCCTATCGCCTGCGCCACACCGCCGACCACGGGGCCGAGCTCGACCCGCAGATCCTGCTTCGCGCGACCCGGAAATGTCTGCGCCAGACGCGTGGCCTAACGACACGCCTGCCGCGCGCCATTGCCGGCTCCGGTTTCTGGCACAGCCTGCTCGGCCTCGACCGCGCCGGCGCGCCGCTCACCCCGATCTACACCTGGGCCGATGCGCGTTGCGCGGAAGACGCCGCGCGTCTGCGCGCGGTGCTGGACGAGCGCACCGTGCAGCAGCGGACCGGTTGCATGCTCCGCTCTTCTTTTTGGCCGGCCAAGCTGCGTTGGCTGCGCCGGACCGACCCCAGACTTTTCCGCCAGGTCGCGCGCTGGGTTTCCCCGGCGGAATGGATCTTCGAGAAACTCTTCAAGGTGCGCGCCTGCAGTCATTCGATGGCCAGCGGCACCGGCCTTTACGATTTTGACCGGCGCGATTGGGACGACGAACTCCTCGCGCTTTGCCGCCTGACGAAGTCTCAGCTCAACCCACTCCAGGACGAAGTCACCGGCGGCGAGCCAAGGATTTTCCCCGCCCTCGGCGACGGCGCGGCCAGCAATCTCGGCTCCGGCGCCGACCTCCCGGGCGTGGTTGCGATCAACGTCGGAACCAGCGCCGCGGTCCGCGCCATCCCGGTCGGCCCGATCCGGCTGCCCTTCGGCCTCTTTCTTTATGTGGTGGATGAAGAGCGCGCCCTCCTCGGCGGCGCGGTCAGCAATGCCGGCAACCTCCGCGCCTGGTGCCTGCGCGAGCTGCGTTTGCCTAACGACGACAGAGCAGTCGAAAAGATTCTCCGCCAGCCGACCGCCGACGCGTCTCGCCTGACCATCCTGCCCTTTTGGGTGCGGGAACGCGCGCCGACCTGGCCGGAAGAGCTCGACGGCGTCGTGCTCGGCCTGACCCAGGCGAGCACCGCCGCCGACCTTCTCCACGCGACCACCGCCGCGGTTGGTCATCGCCTCGCCGAAATCCTCGAGGAGCTGGAAAGCGCAATCGGTCGCGCCAAAAAAATCATCGTCTCTGGCGGCATTCTGCAGTCGCCCGCTTCCCTGCAAATCCTGGCCGACGCGCTCGGGCGCATTTTGGAAACCAGCGTCCACCAGGAAGCGTCCCTGCGCGGCGCCGCGCTCCACGCCCTTGAACGCTGCGGAGGAAAAGCGCCGCGACCGCCGCGCGGGAAAACCATTCGCCCCGACAAATCCAGGGCCGCGAGCGCCCGCCTGGCGCGGGCGCGCCAGAACGAATTGGAAGAGCTCCTCAGTCGCGCTCGAGCGCTTTGAGCCAGCTCATCACGAGCTGGTGTTTTTCCTTTTCCCCGGCTCGTTCGAAAATGAAAAGAAGGTTCGCCAGCATCCGCATGAAAACGAGCCGCGGCGAAGCTGGCGCGAAATAGCTCGAGTGCGTCTTGAGCCGTTGCCGGGCCAGGATCGCCTCGCAATCGGGCCGCGACAAAATTCGTCCCCCATGAAAAGGATCGAAGAGAAT
>JBBSLW010000170.1:0-6130 GCA_038233495.1 Chthoniobacterales bacterium
CACCCGCCGTGTCACGCGCCCCGCGGGACACCACCGAGCTTCGCGAGGAGTTTCCGGCGAGGCTACGAAAACAGCGGGCGGGGCGCCCGCGCTCCCCAGAACTGAAATGACCTCGCCTAACGAACCAGCGCCCGATCGCGTCCCGCTCTTCGGCACCTGGCGCGCGGCTTACCTCACCGTGATCGCATCCTTCGCGGTCGAGGTCGCGCTCTTCTACGCTTTGACTCAGTATTTCGCGTGAGCTGGATCGATTACGCGGTCCTCATCTCCACGCTGCTCGCGATCGCGCTCTACGGTTACTGGCGCACGCGGCGCGACTCCGATCTTGGACATTACCTGCACGGCGATGAAACGATTCGCTGGGGCACGATCGGCCTCTCCGTCATGGCTACGCAGGCGAGCGCGATCACCTTCCTTTCCACGCCCGGCCAGGCCTACGAGAGCGGGCTCGGGTTTGTGCAGAATTACTTCGGCCTGCCGTTTGCCATCATCGTGGTCTGCGCGGTTTTCATTCCGATTTATCACCGGCTAAAAGTCGTTACCGCCTACGAGTATCTGGGCCAGCGGTTCGATCAAAAGACGCGCCTGCTCGGCGCCTCGCTCTTCCTCATCCAACGCGGGCTCGCGGCCGGCATCACCATCTACGCGCCCGCCATCATCATCTCCGCCATCCTCGGCTGGAACCTTCAGCTCACCATACTGCTGACCGGCATTTTTGTCGTCATCTACACCGCGGCCGGCGGGACAAAAGCCGTCAGCATCACGCAAAAATGGCAGATGGCGGTCATCCTCTTCGGCATGTTTGTTGCCTTCGGCATGATCCTGCACCGGCTGCCGGCCGATCTCTCGATCGTGCAAGCGACCGCGCTCGCGGGGAAAATGGGCAAACTCAACGCGGTCGATTTTTCCTTCGATTTCACCCAGCGCTACACCTTCTGGTCCGGGTTGCTCGGCGGGTTCTTCCTCGCGCTTTCCTACTTCGGCACCGACCAATCACAGGTCCAGCGTTACCTCGCTGGCGGCTCGATCACGGGCAGCCGCTTCGGCCTCCTTTTCAACGCCGTCCTGAAGGTGCCGATGCAGTTCTTCATCCTCTTCACCGGGGTGATGGTCTTTATCTTTTTCCAATTCGAGAAGCCGCCCATCTTCTTTAATCAACCGGCCTACCAGCTGGCCGAGCAAGCCGATACCGCCGGGCGCTTCCCGGCGTTACAAACGCGCTACGACACCGTTTTTGCGCAGAACCAGCAGGACGTCCGCGCACTAGCCGCGTCGCTGAAGGGCGGCCCGCAGGCCGCGATCGATGCGGCGCAAGCGCGCGTTCTTCGCGGGCAAAACGAGATCCAGAATATCCGTACCGAAGTGAAAGACGCGCTGACCGCATTCGATCCGAAGATCGAGACGAAGGACTCCGATTACGTCTTCATTACCTTCGTGCTCAATTATCTGCCGCACGGCATCATCGGCCTGCTCGTCGCGGTCATTTTCTGCGCCGCGATGTCTTCCACTGCGGGAGAGTTGAACGCGCTCGGGTCGACCACGGAGGTCGATTTCTATCGGCCGTTGATTCGCAGCGACGCGAGCGAGCATCACTATCTCATCGTCGCGAAATTTCTCACCGCAGGCTGGGGTGTGATCGCAATCGCTTTCGCGCTCTTTGCCAATCTGGTCGAGAACCTGATCGAGGCCGTCAACATCCTGGGCTCCATCTTTTACGGCACAATTCTCGGGTTGTTCCTGACTGCGTTTTTCCTGCGCTCGGTGCGCGGGAACGCGGTCTTCGTCGCCGCGCTCATCTCGCAAACCATGGTGCTCGTTCTCTTCAAGACGACCGATATTGGTTACCTTTGGTATAACCTGATTGGCTGCGCGACCGTTTGTCTGTTGTCTGCGATTTTGCAGAAGACGTTCTTCGCGCAGGCTCGGGCATAGCGTCGGCATCCTGCCGGTGCGGACCACGGGCATCTTGCCCCGTTGTTTCGTCGCTCATTTAATCACCGGGCGAGACGCCCGGTGTCCCCACAGGCAGGATGCCTGTGCTACGGTGCGGTTACCCCATGTCGTCGCCCATCATCTGTTTCGGCCAGCAACCTTGCGGGATTTTCCCGCGCCGGTTTTTGTTTGCGAAGATCCAGACCGCGCGCCGTCTCCAGCAGGAACTCGGCGGCGAGATCGTCTTCTTCTATCACGATAGCGATCACGACCCGCGCGAGACCGTGACCATCCTGCGCGACCGCCAGACGGAAGCGCTCCAGCGCTTGAACTTCCGATTCGAAAACAAACTGCAAAAGCAATTCTCCCCGCTCTTCGCGAAACGCGTCCTGCCGGAGTGGAAAGAGAAAACCGCGCGTCAGTTGCCGCAATTTGTCGACGAAGCACTGGTCGATCACTTCAAGCAAATCGCGGCGGAGAATGTCGCCGATTTCTGTCTCGAGATGTATGAGCGGATGGGCTTGCTCGGGAACACCCGCGTCGTCCGCTCCGGCGATCCCGCGGTGCGCGAGGGCGCGACCGACATTTCCGATTTTTTCGTCGACGTCGAACACGAAGGCGAGCTGGTGCGCGCGCGGCTGGGCGACAATTGCCTCCGCTTACACAAAGGCGGCAACGCCTACATCGACCTCCCGCTCCCGCCGCACGACAAACGCCAGATCAGCCCCACCCGCGACACGCGGCTGCGTTGGATGCAATCGATCGTGCATTGCACGCACTACATCGCCGGCGCGGGCGAGATTCAGTATCTGAACAAAGCGGAAGCGCCGGAGGTCGAGTTTGTGACTCGCGATGCGATCTCCGAATCAGATCGCGCTTACCAAGGAGTGACGCCTTCCGAGGCGTCGTGATTCAGATTCTGAAACGCGACGGCCAGGAGGCCGTCACTCCTTGGCATCGCCCCGCGCCACCTTCGGCGGGAGCAGCCAAATCAAGCGCGCGCTCTCCTCTCTATCCCCAAGATCCACCCGCGCCAGCCCGCCCTTCTTCAGCTTCACGTCCCCACCGGTCAGGACGCGAATCACTGCGCTGAAATCCGGCTCATGCCCCACCAGCATCAGCTCCTCTCCCGCGTGTCGGCTAATCATCTTGCGCAACTTCGCGGCGTTAAATCCCTTCTTCAGCTCGCGCTCCTCGCGCAGTTCCACCTTTAAAAACTCCGCCGCGATCTCCGCCGTCTGCCACGCCCGCGGCAACGGACTTGAGAGAATGACCGCCGGCCGCACCTCCAGCTCGCGCAGGAATTTCGCGACCCGGCGCATCTCCTTCTTTCCCTTCTTCGTCAGCGGCCGTTCATCATCGGGCCGATCCCACTCCGGCCAATCCGCGATCCCGTGGCGCAGGAAATAAAGTTTCACACCTTCACCTTGGCGCGGCTGGCGCGGTTTTGCCGGTGTTTTCTCAAGCTCTCCCCAGCCGACCAACAGAACGCCAGCCAGACCGCGCCGGCTGCGAACGCCGCCAGGACATCCGTCATGAAGTGCGCGCCCAGATAAATCCGTGTGAGTCCGATCGCGGCCACGAACAAGCCGGCCAGCAGGACGGAGAGGAGGCGTCTCGACCAGCGCCGCCAGGAGGCAAACGTCAGGAGGACGAGCAAGCCATACAAGATCGTCGCGCCCATGGTGTGCCCGCTCGGGAATCCGTAACTGCTTAAGGTCACGAGCGGGTTCTCCAGGATCGGGCGCTGCCGGTGAAAGAAGTGCTTTAAGAGAATGTTGAGCAAGCTGCCGCCGATCATCCCCGAAGCGAAAATGATGAGGCGATTCCACGCTTCCTGCCACGTTAGTAGGCCGATCACGCCTAACGAGACCGTAGAGAGAAATGCGACCGAACCGAAGGTCGTGATCACGTGTGCAGCCGTCGTCAGGCCAGACGTGGCATGCGCGTGAAACCAGTTCGTGACCGCATGATCACGCGCCAGCAGGGCGCTGTTTGGCTCTATGTCCTCCGCGATCTCGGCGAAGATCCAGAAGCCCAGGAGCATGACCAGCAATCCGATCGTGAGGTGCAATCCAAACGCGCCCTCCGGCGAAAAGCGTCGGCGCAGGAAGGCGAATCCGCGCTCGAAACGATGCGGCGAGCGCGGCGCGTCCGTCATTCGCGCTCCCAACCTTCCGGGGTTTGCCGGAACATCTCCACCGACTCCACCTCGATCCGGCTCGTTTCCGGCCGCCAGACGCGCCGCGTAACGCTGAGCCGCGGCCGCTCGATCCGGAGCACGTTAAACGAATTCGGCTCGCCGCGCTGCCGGGTCGACGTGCTCGTGCCGGAGGAAACGATCAAGGCCGAATACCCCGGGATTTGGTAGCGCGTGGTGGTCTGGCCGACGCCGGCGATGTGAAAATGACCCGCGAGCAGGACGTCCACGCCGCACTCCGCGATCGTTTTGATCGCGAGCCGCGACCGTCCCACCACCCGGCCCGAAGCGCGCGCCGGCAGATCGAAAGGATGATGCGTGACCACAATCTTGAACCGCTCGGCCTCAACTCCCTGAAAGGCGGCCCGCAGTTTTCGCAACTGCCGACGATTGATGCGCCCGTCTTTCCAAGTGAGCGCGCGCGCCGTGTTCACGCCCACCACCGCGATCTCGGCATCGCCGTAGAACGGTTGCAGATCGCTCGTGATGTAACGCCGATAGTGATCCAGCCGGCGCGCGAACCGCGCGATCAAATTGCGCAGCGGCACATCGTGATTTCCCGGCACCACGATTTGCGGGAACGGGATCTCGCGCAAGAAATCGCGCGCCGCGCGAAACTCGACCGTCCGCGCCCGTTGGGTCAGATCGCCCGAGATCGCCACCAAATCCGGCTGCAGCTCTCGAATGAAATCGAGCAATGGCGGCACGATCTCCGGGTTGACCCGGCCGAAGTGGAGATCAGAAAGATGGACAACGGTGCGCATGCTGGCTACGAGACAGACGCACTCTCGCCCGCCGGCACCATCACGCGCAACGCCCGCGGCCGCATCCGATAGACGAGCGGCGTTTCCATTTCCGTGACCTCGCCGTCAGTGGCCACGAGCAAACGCGCCCGCCGGGTTTCGATCCTGGCTTCCTGCACGCAGAAGGCCTCGAAATCCTGCGCCTGTTCGAGGCGGCCAAATAGCGCGCGCAACGCCAACCGAAAGAGACCGAACCGGCCGGTGCGATGGGTTAGGTAGAGGCCGAGGTTGCCGGCGTTCAGACAACGGCGCGCGCCGAGATCGAAGCCGGCGGTTTCGTATTCGTTATTCCCGATGAAGAGGAACGCGGTTCGCCGCTGCATATCTTTGCCGTCGATCGTGAGGCGCAGATCGAGAAATGGGAACCGCCCCAGCGCGCGGAGCGTTGCCCGCAGAAACGCGGCCCATTTTCCGCGCGCGAGCGTCTCCTGCTGCGTCTCGCGATCCGAAACGATGCGCGGATAGAGGCCGAGGCTGGAGTTGTTGATGAAGACGCGGCCGTTCACCTCGCCCACGTCCACTTCCTCCGTGCGGCCATGCAGGATAGTGGCGATGGCGTCGGGCAGCTCGAGGGGAATGCCGAGATCTTTGGCGAAGTGATTGAGGGTGCCGAGCGGGAGCACGCCGAGGGTTTTCTCGGTGCCCGCCAGCGCTGCGGCAACTGCGCTGATCGTGCCATCGCCGCCGCCTGCGACGATTAGATCATCGGCGTGGTTCTCCGCGGCCTCACGCCCCAATGCGGATAAATCCCGCTGCTCATCCGGATGGCAAATGTCCACACTAATGCCCGCTGCCGCGAAGAGCTGGCGCACATTTTCATCCTGTTGCCCGTCATCCGAGTCGGTGCCGGCGGAGCGATTTAAAATCACGATCATCGCAATTGAATCGCTTCTCGCGGCTCGGCGGACTGCCCAAGGAGCGCTCTGCCCATCAAAGCGCCCGAAGGGTGCGACGGAATAAAGCCCGGAGTGTCGCGCCAGCGAAACTCCGGGTCCGCCCATCGCGTATGCGCCAAGCCCCTGGAAGGGGCGACGGGTTTGATATTTCCACTTCGATATCCCGGGACTCCTCCCGCGAGGACGGGATTCGCCCTGGGCTTTATTCCGTCGCGCCCTTCGGGCGCTTTGCGGGACGAGGACGAGGACGAGGTCGTGGACGAGGACGAGGGCGAGGACGAGGACGAGGACGAGGACGA
>JBBSLW010000171.1:0-6096 GCA_038233495.1 Chthoniobacterales bacterium
AGACGCTCTACAAGGACAAATATTATTACATGGGCGAGGCCGACCTGATGTCGGCTTCCCTCCTCCTTGATGTCGGGACCTACTTCATCGGGCTCGTTAGGCCGGTTTATCAAAACCCGGAGCGCGCCTTTCTCGAGCTGCCCTTCGAGGGGGTGCCGGGCCGAGTTTTTGCCGGGATGATGAAGTTCTATAACCGGCGGCTTTCCATCCTCGCGAAGAACCGGATCGCGCACGGCGTGCGCGGCGCGAGCAACGCCGGCTGGCGCGAGCTCTACGACGGATTCGTGCCGGATTTTCGGCTGCACAAGCTGATTCGCAAAGGTCTCTTCCGCTGGTGGAAGGCGGAGCTGCGCAACCTGCGGTTCCTTTTTGCCAGCCCGAAACCGGCGGTCAGAGCGCCCACCGGCGCAGCGGTGGAGGCGGGGTAGCGCAAGCTTCAGCTTGCACCGTGGCCCTCGCAAGCTGGAAGCTCGCGCTACCTTATGACCGATTCTCGCCCTTGGTTCCATCGCTTCGCGGTGCGAGGCGTTTTCTGGCGGCACTATCTCGATTTTGGCCTAACGAACGTTCCGTTCTATCTCCGGCCGGTCATGATCTTCTTCTGGACGATCATCTTTTTCTTTCTCGCCGCCCCGGCCCGGCGCGCCATCCTCGGCAACCTCCGCGTCATTCTCCCGGGTTCGAATCCGCTTCTCAATCTCGGCCGCGCCTGGCTCACGCTCTTTAATTTTGCCTGGACGATTTCCGACGCGGCCGATCACAAGCTTTCGCAAACCGAGTTCGCCTACGAAGTGGAAGGCGCGGAATTTTTCGAGCAACTGGCGGCGGCCCACGGCGCCGTCCTGCTCACCGCGCACATGGGAAATTACGACCTCGGCGCGGCCGTTTTCGCGCAGCGTTTCCAGCGCGAAATCCGGATGGTCCGCGCGCCCGAGTCGGACGAGGAAACCGCGCGCCACCTCGACCAATCGCTCGAGCGAGCCGGTGCGGGCGCGGTCAAAGTCGCCTACAACACCTCGAGCATGGCGCTCCCCTTCGAGCTCCTCAACGCCCTCCGCCAGGGCGAGATCGTTTCGATCCAGGGCGATCGCGCGGTCGGGCATGTCTCGCAGCGCACGGCGGAATTATTCGGTCAGCGCGTCAGCCTGCCGGACGGGCCGTTCATGCTCGCCTTCGTCGCGCAGACCCCGATTTTTCCGCTCTTCATCGTGCGCACTTCCTACCATCGTTACCAGATCGTGGCCCGTCCCCCGATCCACTGCCTCCGCACCGAGCGCGGGCGCGAGGAAGCGATCGAGGAAGCGATGCGGACCTGGTGCCAGGTCCTGGAAAATGTGATCGCGGCTCATTGGTCGCAATGGTTCTCGTTAGTCCCGATCTTTCCCGCGCGATGAAGAGACCGGCGCCGCGCGAGATCGGTTATGCCTTCGCCCTGCCCCGGCTTCTCGCGCGGCTCGGCGGCCGCGAGGTGCGAAAGGCGGAGCTGAGCCGGGTTGAGGCCTACGGGTTTGGCCTCCTTGTCTTCGGAATCTGCTGCCTCTTCGCGGGAAGGGTGCTCCTGCCGCTCGTTAGGCCATTTTCCCTCCAGTTGCTCCTCGCCCTTCTCCTGCCGTTTGCGACCTGGATCGCGTTTCTCTTTCTCTACGCCATCAACTGGATGTTGGCCGCGCTCCTCCGCCGGCTCGGGCTTTACCGCGCGCCGACCAATAACGCCTTCCAGCACTTTGTCATCATGACGTTGGTCACGCTTTTTGCGCTCCTCTTCCTGCGCGACGGGAACGTCTGGTTGAAATCGTTAGGCGTTTTCTGGCTCGGGCTTTTGTGTGGCAACCTGCTCGCCAGCGTGCTCCTGAAACTCCGGCATGAAGCGTAAGCTGATTCTCGGGTTTGCCGTCGGCGCGGCCATTTTCTTCCTCGCGCTGGTGGCGTTCCATCCACTTCTCACGCTCGGTGTTCTTTTCCTTTCGCACCTGTTCATTCTCTTCCCGACGCTGGTCGCGAACTGCCAATGGTGGGGTCCGGTCGTGACGCATTTCGCGACCCCGCGGCAGGAGGTCTGGCTCACGATCGACGACGGACCCGATCCGGTGCACACGCCGCGGATGCTGGAGCTGCTGCGAAAATTCGAGGCGCGCGCGACCTTCTTCGTGATCGGCAAACGGGCCGCACAATACCCGGCGGAAGTGGAGGCGATTCGCGCCGCCGGGCACGAGGTCGCGAACCACACCGCCTCGCACCCGAGCGCAACTTTCTGGTGCCTGCCGCCGGCCCGGATCGCGGCGGAGATCGATGGCTGCGCGGTCCACTCGCACTTGTTCCGCGCACCGGCGGGGTTGAAGAATTTCTTTGTTCATCCCGCGCTCGCCCGGCGCGGGATGCAGCTGATCGGCTGGACGGTGCGCGGGCTCGACACAATGAGCCACGACCCGGCCGCGGTCGCCGCGCGGATCATGCGGGAGGTGAAACCGGGCGCGATCGTCCTCCTGCACGAAGGGCATCGGGTCGAGAGCGAGCCGGATTTTCACCCCCGCTGCCTCGAGCTCACGCTCCAAGCCCTAACGAACGCAAATTATCGCTGCGTTTTGCCAGGCGCCCAACAATTGCAACCGGGGACGCGTTACTGACCAGCACCGCGGCGGCTTCCGGGTAGCGCGACCGTCCCGGTTGCTGGTGAGCGCGTCCCGCGATCACGAACTTTCGCCGGCTGACCGGACGCGGAAACCGGATCGCGGGCGTCCTTGGAAAAGTTCGTTGCGGCGGGACGCCGCAACCAGCACGCGAGACGCGCACGCTACCCGGAATTCTGCCGCGGTGGCTAGAGCGGAAGCAGACCAACGATACCGCCCAGCGACGTTAAACGCGTCCGGGACGGCGTCTCGGCTAGACCTAGGCATCGTCGGCCGCGTGTCGGCGAAAAATGAAAAGGTGATTGTTGAATGGGGTCCGGCCCCAGAGCGGCTCGACCGTGCGCGAAAACTCACTCTCGGAGAAGGCGGCGAAGATTTCTTCCCGGCTCGGGAAATGAAGAACCGCTTTCATATTCCAGGTCGTGGTTTGCGCGAAGCGCTCGGCAAAATGGGTCAGCCAAAAGCGCGCGTTACCGTCGCGCGGACAATCGCGGATGACGAGCATGCCGCCGGGCGCGACGCGGGCGGCGAGCCGCACGAGCAGGCGCGCCTGGTCGTCCGGCGCGAGATAATGGAGGAGATCGAAGAGCACGATGCTGCCGGTCTGCGCGAGCGGGGCGGAGACATCCTGCTCGAGAAATTCGAGATCGCGATAGGCGCTTTGCCCGACGGAATTGGCGCGTTCGATCTTGCGCCCGTCGCAATCGAGGCCGCAGATTGGCGCGAGGAAATTGCGTTCGCGGAGATAAAACGCGAGCAAGCCCACCCCGCACCCGACATCGACGAGCGGTTGCCCGGAGTTTCGCAGAAGCGCGAACGCGGCCGGAAAAACCGGGTCGCTCCTCAATTTTTGCCTCGTATAAATCCGCAGCCAGCGCTCGCCGAAACGGGCCGCGACCCGCACGCAGGCCTCTTCATGCGTGACCGCGGCCGATCCATTTTTCGTTGCGTGACTCGGGTGGACTGACAAAGTGATTATTCCAATGACCGACCTTTTTTCCCAATACAAGGTCGGTGATTTTTTCGACGAGATGTTTTCCGCGCCGGGCACGGCGCGACCTCATTACAGCAGGTTGCTCGCGACCTTCAAGGAATTGGGCGCGGCGGACTTCCGGAGGAAATGTGACCTGGCGGCGGCGAGTTTTCTCAGCCAGGGCGTGACTTTTACGGTCTATAACGACGACCAGGGAACGGAGCGAATTTTTCCATTCGACCTGATTCCGCGCATCATCCCGGCCTCGGAATGGGACTTGGTCGAGCGCGGCCTGACCCAGCGGATCACCGCGCTCAACCTTTTCCTGCACGACATTTATCACGGGCAAAACATCCTGCGCGACGGCGTGATCCCGAAGCAGCTCATCTGGGAAGCGGCCCATTTTCGGCCCGAGTTCATGCACTTCGATGTGCCGCGCAACATCTATATCCACATCTGTGGCACCGACCTGATTCGCGATCAGGACGGGAATTACCTCGTGCTCGAGGACAACGCGCGCTGTCCCTCGGGCGTCTCCTACGTGCTCGAGAATCGGCAGGCGATGAAGCGGATTTTTCCGACCCTCTTTTCCGAATACCGGGTCCGGCCGGTGGAAGATTACAGCCGGGAATTGCTCAACGCGCTGCGCTACATCGCGCCTTCCGGCGCGGCGGAACCGACTGTCGTGCTCCTCACCCCGGGCGTCTATAACTCGGCCTATTACGAGCACTCCTTCCTCGCCCGCTCGATGGGGATCGAGATCGTGGAAGGGCGCGACCTCGCGGTGCAGGACGGCTGCACTTTCATGCGCACGACCAAGGGCCTGAAGCGGGTCGACGTAATTTATCGCCGGATCAACGACGACTTTCTCGATCCGCGCGTTTTCCGGAAAGATTCCGGGCTCGGCGTGCCGGGGCTGGTCGACGCCTATCGTTGCGGCTGCGTCAGCCTGGCGAACTCGATCGGCACGGGGGTGGCCGACGACAAGGTGATCTACCATTACGTGCCGAAAATGATCCGCTATTACCTCGACCAGGAACCGATTCTCGGGAATGTCCCGACTTATCTGGCCTCGCAGCCTAACGACCTCAAATACATCCTCGAGCATCTGCCCGAGCTGGTCGTAAAATCGGCCAACGAAAGCGGCGGTTACGGAATGTTGATTGGATCGCAGGCGAGCAAGGCGGAGCTGGAAGATTTTGCCGGGCGCATCCAGAACGAGCCGCGCAATTACATCGCGCAACCGATCGTCGCGCTCTCCCGCTCGCCGTCGTTCTGCGAAGATTCGATGCAGGGCCGGCACGTCGATTTGCGGCCCTACATTCTCTACGGCGAAAAGGTCACGATCATCCCCGGCGGCCTCACAAGAGTAGCGCTGCGCGAAGGATCACTCGTGGTCAACTCCTCGCAGGGCGGTGGAAGCAAGGATACCTGGGTGGTGGAAGAGGAGGAAGAGAGCTATCAGTCTCAGTCCCAATCTCAGTCGATCGGCTAGGATCCTGTCATGCTAAGTCGCGTCGCTGATTCCCTCTACTGGATGAGCCGCTACATCGAGCGGGCCGAAAATGACGCCCGGATTCTCGATGTTAATCTGCAGCTCCTGCTTGATCTCGGCGGCGAAGCCGATGCGATGCAGCATTGGGCCCCGGTTATCGCTTCGCTCGAGGAGACGGACCTTTTCGATTCCCTCTACGCTGCGGCCGACCAGCAATCGGTGACCGAGTTTCTCACCCTGCAGAAAAAAAATCCGAACTCGATTGTTTCCTGCCTCACGCTCGCGCGGGAGAACGCGCGCACCACGCGCGAACAAATCTCGAGCGAGATGTGGGAGGAGATCAACCGGCTCTATCTCTTCGTGCAAAGTGAGGAAGCGCGAAACCTGTTGGGCTCAAGTCCGCATGAATTTTTCAAGCAGGTGGTGAATGGCGCGCACCTTTTTCACGGGGTGACCGATGCGACCATGACCCATGGCGAAGGCTGGGATTTCATCCGGATCGGCGCGCTCCTCGAACGGGCGGATTCGAGTTCGCGTATCCTTGACGTGAAATATCACATCCTTCTGCCGTCGGGCGAAGACGTGGGCGGGAACGTCGACACCATCCAGTGGATGGCGGTGCTCAAATCCTGCAGCGCGCTCGAGGCTTATTGCAAACTTTACGTGAGCCAAGTCGCGCCATGGAAGGTCGCGGAATTTCTCATTACCCATCAGGAATTCCCGCGCTCAATTCGTTTTTGCGTCGACTCGCTCGACGCCGCGCTCCACCGCATCTCGGGGGTGGATGAGAGTCGTTATGCGAACGAAGCGGAGCGTCTCTCGGGGCGGCTCCGCTCGGACTTGGATTACGTCACGATCGGCGAAATCTTCGAGTTTGGGTTGCACGAATACCTGACCGCGATCCAGGAGCGGCTGGTGGAGGTGAGCAATGCGATGTATGCGACCTACTGCGCCAGCCTCGGCGCTGCCTGAGCGAATCAGGTCATGCGGAAGCATGACCC
>JBBSLW010000172.1:0-6090 GCA_038233495.1 Chthoniobacterales bacterium
ATCCGGTTCTTCGTCCCGACCGCGGCGCTCGACGAGGCCAGCATCATTCTGCATCTGCGCGATCCGCGCGATGTCCTGACCTCGATGTTCTATTCCTATTGCTACATGCACGCGGGCGAGATCGAGGCCGACACCGGCTATCGGCGGGAAGCGGCGGAGGCGGGGATCGATCGCTTTGTGCTCGATATGGCAGGGGCGCGCTTTTACGAATACCGCGGCGATTACGGGATCGGCTCGCGCTACAAGGAGCATGTCGGCACCGTGCTCGACCGTTACGAGCGTTACCTCGCGGAGCTGCTCTCGCGGCCGAACACGACCGTCGTTTCCTACGAAGAGATGGTGCTGGCTTTCCCAAACTGGCTCGAGAAAGTCGTTAGGGCATTTGAATTACCCGACCCCGCGGAAACGCAGGCTGTCGTCGCGGCGCGCCACGCGAGCAGCGTGGCGGCGGGCGAGGAGGACGTCTGGTCGCACAAACGCAAGGTGACCCCGGGCGATCACCGCGAGAAGTTGAAAGCGGAAACGATCCGGGAGCTCGATCAAATTTTCGCCCCGGTGCTCGATCGGCTCGGCTACACCGGGCCGGAATACGCGCAGGCCGGCGTGCCGGTGCCGCGCCGCGCGGTTCAGCCGTAACGGACGGCGCGCGTCATCTGCACCTGGCGATTCGCGGCCGGGCCCTGGGCCCATTCCGCGATCGTTCGCCGGAGCAGTTCGAGGCGCGCAGTGCGGCTGGCGAGGTCGCTCTTGAGCTGGCCTTCCACCCGCCGGTGCAGATCCGCCGCCGGGCCGGTGCGGGCGAAATCCCAGGCGTCTTCGCTCTCCGCCTCGAGCAGACTTTTTTCCAGGGCCCAAAGGGCGCGTTCCAGCTCCAAGAGGACGCCGCGCATCTGTCCGACGGATTGGCCGGCGGTGCGATGGGCCTCGATATCGCTGAGCGCGAGCAGGATTTCCATCCGCGCCACATCGCCCGCGCCGTAGGTTTCCTGCACTTCGTGCCAGAGCGCGGAGACGGCCGCGCTCCCGTCGGCCCGCAGGTCGGGGTGCAGGCGCCTAACGAGTGTGCGGTAGAGTTCCTTGAGCCGCGCGTCGACCGGCGCGAGCGCTTCTTCTTCCTCCGGCTCACCGTTCGCGGCGGCGCGCGCCGGGCGCGCTGCCCGTTGCGGGAGGCGCGGTTGTGGTTCCTCCGGCGGGTTGCGAAACATGTGAGATTTGAAGGCCTCGAAGCTGGTCGAGTAGGCTTCGTCATCCATTTTGTCGGGGTTCGTCCCGAGAGATTTTTGCACCCATTCCTGGAAGAGCGCTTCCTTTTCGAAATCGCTCAGCTTGCGTCCGGCCTGGCCGCCGTCGCGCGGGACGCTCGCTTCTTCCGCCGCGGCGGCGCTGGGATTTTCGCGGCGAAACATGACCCGTCGATAAGCGGTCGCGCCATCCTGGAAAGCACGGCGCATTTCCATCTCGACCTCGTGGACCAGCGCCTGGTGGTCGCGGATCTGCGTCTCCACGTCCCGCGCCCGGCTCAGGAGCGCGCCGAAGTCCCGCGCCCGCCAGCGCGCGAAGGCTGGCTTGTCTTTGCGCTCGAAATGGTGCCACCCGGCGCGGGCCTGTTCCAGGCGGGCCATCGCGCCCGAGCAATCGGCCGCCACTTTTTGCCGCAGCGGTTCCTGGTCGATCACGACGAGAGGGCCGCCGGCCGGAACCGTTTTCGGGTCCGGGCGCGGTTTGCGGATCGGCTGTGCTCGCGGCATCCGGCGAATTTACGCAGGGCGAGCCGGCGGGAAAGTTCCGGGACGGGATTCCGAGCCGCGCTGCTAGTCGCGCAGGCGCCGTTTCAGCTCCCAGACGCGGAGGGCGGCATAAAGAAGGCGGCGGGTTCGTTCCATTCGCCCGACCGAAAGGGGCGCCGGTTCGGGTTTCGGCGCGGCGAGTTTCTTGGCGGATGGCGCAGGGCGCTTTCCCCGTGCAGCCGGACGCTGCTTGCGGGCGGGCCGGGCAAGACTCTTCCGAGGCTTGCGATTCTCGCCACTGGGTTCGGTCTGCGCCATGGCTTCTAGCCAATAGCAGCTCCCGCGCCAGCTCGGGATGCTCGAGCCGCGAAGTGACTAACGAGGAGGCAAATGGATCGTCGCCAGCATGCAGCGCGCGCTCCCACCCGCGAGCTCGATCGTGGGCAACTCCAGCGGCAGAAACCGGGCATGACGCGCCAGCACCGCGCGCTGCGCCTCGCTCAGTTGCGCCGCGGCACGCGCGGAGAGGACGAACAGTTTGCCTTGATCGTTATGCAGTTCGAGCGCGTTTCCGGCGAAATTTTCGATCTGCTCTTGCGACAAGGAAACAATGGTTTTGCCGGTCGCTTCGAGCCGGCGCTCCACGATTTGCCGCTCGGTGCGATCTGCAATCATCTCCAGCCCGACGAGCGCGAAGTGCGTGCCGATACACATCATGACGTTGGTGTGATAGATGGCGCGGCCATCGGCGCTCGTGCTCTGGAAAGTGACCGCTTCATAATCAAAATCGGCGCAAAACTTTTCCAATGGCTCGCGATCGGCCCGGTGGGAGAGGGAGACATAGGCGAGCCGATGCCCGTGGTCGAGGACCAGGCTGCCGGTCCCTTCCAGATACAGCTCGCGCTTTTCAAAGGGCGAATAATCGATCACTTCAGTCACCTCGAAGCGTTCGCGCAGACTTTCGATGATGTCCGGCCGCCGCTCCCTTCGCCGTGATGGTGTATACATCGGGTAGAGCGCGATCCGCCCGTCGTGGTGGGTCGAGAACCAATTGTTAGGGAAAACCGCGTCGGGTTTCACCGGCGCGGGCGTGTCTTCGAAGACATGAACGGTCACGCCCGCGGCACGCAACGTCTCGACTGCCTCGTCAAACTCCGCCAGCGCCCGGGCCGCGACCACGCCGGCCGGCTCCGCGCCAGCCTCCTGTTGGAAGGCATTATCCCGGGCCGTCTCCGGGTTGGGGAAAAACTGGCTCGGCCGGATCATGACGACCGCGCTGGCGCTTTGTGCGTTCTTTTCCCTCCTCATCGAGACGAAAGTAGAAGCAAAGAGCGGCTCGGACAACGCCCGGCCGAGGACCTTGCACCCGGCGCCGCGAACGTGACATACTCGCCGCGTGACGAGCGACGAACCGAAGCGCTCCTGGCGAACTCAACTGGGCCGCTGGCTGGCGGAACTGCTCCTCGTTTTTCTCGGCGCCTACGCTGCGTTTTGGCTGACCGGTTATCAACAACACCAGCAGGACGCGAAACGGCGCGACCAGATTCTCGCTTCCCTCGAGCAGCAGGCCCGGGAAAATATCAAGGATGCGGGAACGGGCAGCGCCCGGCAGGCCAAACGAATCGCCGATTTCGAGAGCGCGCCTGCCGCCGGAGAGATGCCGCCGCTGCAACCGCTCAGTTTCTCATCCGATTACAATGCGGGCGATGTCTCGGCGCTTCTTCAGGCGGGCGCACTCGACGTGCTCGATGTGAAAACGATCGTCGCCTTGCGCAAAGCGGAGTTGGCGATTCGCGCCGGCCTGAGCCGGATGGCGCATGACGAACGGCTGAGCGACCAGCTCATCGTGCCAAATCTCGACGAGGACGTTTCGTTTTTTACGACCCGGCCACGAAGCAACTGCGGAAGCGTTTCATTTTTTATCCCCCAGCCCTGCGCGCCATCGCAGATCTGGTAAGATTGGGCGATGACGATTCACTACGCTGAGGAATTTCAGATCCTGCTCCAGGCGCTCATCGCGATGGTGCTGGGAGGATTGCTCGGCTGGGAACGGGAAGCTTCCGGCAAATGGGCCGGCTTTCGTTATCTGCGCAGCGATCCGACTCGCCTGATCGAAGCGATCGCGGTCGGTATTTCTTTCATCGGGGCCGGAACAATTTTTCGCGATCGAGATGAGACGCGACAGAAAGGGCTGACGACCGCGGCTTCACTCCTCGCCACCGCGCCGATCGGTCTCGCGATCGCCCTCGAGCGCTACATTGTCGCTTGCGGCGTGACGCTGCTCGCGCTCTTCATCCTCCGCACCTTGCACGGGCTGGAGAATCGCTTCCTCGACTCCTCAGGGCGGAGCGGCCGGCGGGACGTCTCCTAGCGCTTCCCATCGGCGGCATAAATCCGGGGCTAATCTTCGGCGAAGCGCGGAGGAATGTGCTATTCTCCGCGCCGTTCGCGCGATGTACCGCACCGAGGGCAAGGTCGACACGGGCGACAACGTCATGATTGGCGACTTCATCGTCGGCGGGACGGAGCCGACCAAGGTCCTGGTGCGCGCTCTCGGCCCCGACCCTGGCCTCCTTCGGGGTAGCCGGAGCGTTGGCGAATCCGGTCCTCGAACTGCACGACAGCGACGGCAATAGCATCACGAACGACGACTGGCGGAGCGACCAGGCGCTGGAAATCACTGGCAGCGGGCTCGCCCTGCCAACGACACCGAAGCTGTCATCGTGGCTAGCCTCGTATCCGGCGCCTACACCGCCATCGTGAGCGGCAATAACGGCAGCGCCGGGGTCGCGCTCGTCGAGATTTATAATCTCCAGTATTCGTTAGGCGAGAAATCAGAGCGGGTTGGTCGGCGATCGTCGGGACCGACCGGCCGGTTCTGTTCAGGCACTTTCCTGAATGAAATGCGGAGGAGAAGATTCTGCTCGACTTTTTTTACGGGATTCGTAATACAAGCATTTTTCGCCTGGATTTCTGGGCGAAAGCCCTTCACACCAATGCTCCTTACTATGAAAAAAGGTAAATTCCTCGTTCTGCTCCTCGTCGCCTCAGGCTTTTTTTCGCAGGCTTTGGCCGCTCCGTTTGAGGTTCCAGGCACGGCCAACCCCTGGCTGGTCGATGCGACCACCGCTTCCGGTGGCGACACCGCGCCGGGGCAATCGCCGGTCATCATTAGTCTGGTCGATTTCGTGGCCGGCGATCAGCTTGGATTCACGGTTACCGGTTCCGTGAGCTTCGGCGGTGGCACACCGACCGATCCGCCGGACGGCAGTCTGTTCATCGTTCGAGATCTTTATCACCTCTACGACAGCACCAACGGCGGACCAGAAAACGGACTCGCCGGGCTGAATGCACCGGCCAACGCTCTGGTCGGAGCGTTTGTCGGCCCAACAATCCCGGTGCCCGGCCCGACGCCGCAGCCGTTTCTCAATTTCACGGTCGACGGCAACGTTCCCAGTAATATCGATTACCCGAGCCTCGCGCCGGAATTGAATCAGCCCTTTTTCATCGGCGACGGCCTGAATGCGTCGAACATCCGTCAGCGCGTGGTTGTGCCGCCGGGCGCGACACGGCTCGTGCTGGGTTCGATGGATGGGAGCGGTTGGTACAATAATTCCGGCTCCTTCAGTGTCGAAGTCGCGATCGCAGCCGAGCCGCCGCCGGTGCCACCGCCACATGGCGGCCTTTCGCTCACTCAGTTCACCGTCAACGGCAGCGGATCGCCGACCGCGGGCTTGAAGGATACGGTTTTAAGTTTCTCCGCACTGCAGACGGGATTTCCGGCCGGACTCAAGGTGCGGGTGCAGACCAGCACCACGCCTAACGACTCCGGTTCCTGGACCGATTTGCCTAACGGCAGCGGCGGCTACATGACGAAAGACGAGACGAGCGGGCGTTTCGTCCTCAACGCGACCAATTATCCGCTCCAGAATGGCATTTCCTTTCGTGCCATCTCGTCCGCGCCGGGTTACGCCGACAGCATTTCCAATATCGTTGGGCCTTTCGACCTGGCCAGTAGCACGCTTCATGTTCCCGCGACCAAGCTCTTCCTCGCCACCAATGGCGCCGGGCAGGTCATCAATTTTCGGGCTCAAGAGGATAACCCGCTCGCCGGCTTCGCCGTCCGTGTGCAGGCGACGACCACACCAGGTGTTGAAGCAAGCTGGAAGGATCTGAGTGATGGGAACGACGGGCACATGTTTCCCTTCCAGCTTGCTTCAAACACCTGGTGTGGTGGTCGCCTGCACACGGACGGCGAAGCCGGCGAGCGGGTTATCCTTACGCGGATCCGACTCTATTCTACCTGACAACGAAGAGTTACCCGCCTGGATCCGCAGTTTACTTCCGCGCCATCGGGACCGTG
>JBBSLW010000173.1:0-6086 GCA_038233495.1 Chthoniobacterales bacterium
CGTGTCCACGCCCGCAGCGCCTAACGGCGAGATCAAATTCAAAATCGGCAACGAACGCCTCGTCAAAGTGACCGAGGACGCTTCGCGCAAGCTGACGTCGCTCCTGCAAAAGCAGGGCCGGGCTCACGGCGCCTTGCGGGTCGCGGTCATTGGCGGCGGTTGCTCCGGGCTGCAATACAAGATGGATCTGGTGGATGGCCCGGCCAATCGCGACATCATGGTCGAGTCCGCCAGCGTCCGCGTGGTGGTCGATCCGAAGAGCGCGCTTTTCGTTAGCGGCTCGGTTTTGGATTACAGCGACGACCTGCAAAAAGGCGGGTTCAAAGTGACGAACCCGAACGCGGTCGCGCACTGCTCCTGCGGCGAAAGCTTCTCGGCATGACCGACTACTTCGCGCTCTTCGAGGAAGCGCGTCGGCCTTGGCTCGAGCCGGAAAAACTGAAGGAGAAATATTTCGCGCGAAGCCGCGCCACCGCGCCCGATGCCGAGTGGAATGAAGCCTTCCGCGTCCTGAGCGATCCGAAGCTGCGCCTGCAGCATTTGCTCACGCTGGAAGGGGCCGAGCTCAGCGCGGGCCGGCCCGTCCCGCCCTCGGTCGCGAAATTGTTTTGGAACACTGGAAAGCTCTTGCGCGAGGTGGAAGGTTGGCTGCTCAAGCGGGCCGGGGCGAGCGGCGCGCTCGCGCAATCACTTCTCGCGGCTGAGCGCGCGAAGATCGAGACTGGCCTGGGCAAACTCCTCGCCCAACTGCGATCCACGCATGAGGCCGAGCTCGTCCAGCTCCGGCAGTTTGACTGGAAAAGAGACGCGCCTAACGACCTCGACCGGTTAACCCAGCTCTACGATTCGATCGCCTATCTCGCCCGATTGCGTGAGCGCGCGGCCGAAAAGCAATTCCAACTCGCCGCGGTCTGATCTCCTCCGGGGAGCACGGGCTGCCAGCCCGTTGGCGATGGCAGTCTGCCATCGCGAACTTTTCGACGCTTGGTCGGTCGAGATGATCGTGCGCTATTGGAAGTTCGTCGGCGGAGACTCCTCCGACCAACGGGCTGACAGCCCGTGCTCCCCAGAACCGGATTTTCCGATTCGCGACTTTCGGGTTGCGCGCCGCGGACGTTAGGGGCAATATGTTCACATGCTCACTCCCGGGCAGAAAAACGTCCTGCAATTCATTCAGGCCGAACAACGCAGCAAAGGGCTGACCCCGAGCACGCGCGAGATCCAGGAACACTTCGGGTTCGCGAGCCAGACCTCGGTCATGCAATACCTCGTCGCGCTGGAGCGAAAGGGATTTCTCCAGCGCCATGCGCGCAAGGCGCGCGCCTTGATCACCTCCGCGCCGCATAGCCGCGTCGTGGACATCCCGATTTACGGCGAGATCCCGGCCGGGATGGCGACGCTGGCGGAACAAAACATCGCGGGACATGTCGCGCTCGATCTCGAGTCGCTCAACGCCTCGCGCAGCGCGCGCACCTTTGCCTTGCGCGTGCGCGGCGATTCCATGATCGGGGCGCACATTCTCGATGGCGATATCGTGATTCTGGAAGATCGCCAGACGGCAAAAAATGGCGATATCGTAGCGGCCTTGATCGACGGCGAGACGACCTTGAAACGCTACGTGACGGAACGCGGCCGGCCTTATCTGAAAGCCGAGAACCCGAAATTTCCCGACCTTATCCCAGCCCGAGAATTACGGATTCAAGGGGTGATGACGTCGCTGGTGCGAAAGCAATCGCCCACCGGTGCCCGGGGAAATTCCTGAGCGCTGATGACGCCGAAAAGGCGTTGTCAGCCCGAGCCCGTGGAGACGGCGAGGGATCTCACGAACTGCCTCCGCACGCCCAACAGTGTGACGGCCGCGCGTTACTCGCGCGATCCTTCACCGCGGTCGCCGGTTCAGGATGACAGACTAGGGAGGCGTCCCGATGGCATGTTAATTTGAACATATTCGCTCTCGATGTCATGCTCCCGGCATGGCGACGAGTCGCATCCTCGATCTGCGCAGGCTCCTGGCCGAGCGTTTCCCGCAGGAGCAGCTCCCGCTGGCGGATCGACTGGTCACGGGCCTGGAAATTTTCGATGACACCTTGGGCGGCCTGGCGAAAGGCGCCATCACGGAAGTCTCCAGCTTGCCCGGGAACGCCGGGACCGCCTCCATCATCGCGGCTCTTCTGCAGCGTGCTGCGCGCGACCGTTCGTTCCTCGCCCTGATCGACGGCCGCGATTCCTTCGATCCAACCGCCTCGGGCGGAAGCGATGGCCGCGCCCTGCCTCATCTTCTTTGGGTCCGTTGCCGGAAAGCGGCCGAGGCGCTTCAGGCAGCGGATCTGCTTTTGCGGGACGGGAATTTCCCGCTCGTCGTTCTTGATCTGGTCCTCAATCCGCTGACCGAGCTGCGCCGGATTCCGGCCAGCCATTGGTATCGCCTGCAACGCCTGGTCGAGCCGGCGCCGAGCGCGTTCCTGGTCCTGACTCCGCGGAGCATGATCAGCAGCGCGCAATGGAAGTTGAGCCTGGAAAATCGCTGGGCGCTCCCGCAACTGGATGCGGAAGCGGCGGAGCTGCAGGCGCAGCTGCAGGTGTGTGTCGAGCGCGCCCATCCTAACAAATGGAGGAGTGAACGAGAGATGGCGCGCGCGGGCTAGGGAGTGAAGATGAAAATCTGGAAACCACGAAACCAGGAAAAAATACAAAATTGGTCATGAACGGGGATTATTTTTTCATCGTCTTTTCCTGGCTTCCTGGTTTCCAGATTCATCCTTTTTCCTTTGGCTAGAATTCACTCGGAATGATCAATGTTTGCCGCGATTTCTCTGCCCGATTTTGAACTGCAGGCGGCGCTCCGGCATGAACCGGAGTTGCACCAGCAGCCGGTTGCGTTGCTCGATGAGACGGAGGCGAAAGCGACCATCCTGCAGCTCACGAAAAGCGCGGCGGAAGCCGGGGTCAGCGTCGGGATGACCGCGAGCCAGGGGCTGGCGCGCTGTTTGCAGCTGGTCATCAAGCCGCGCGCTTTCGAACAGGAAAAAATCGCTGGCGAAATTCTGCTCCGTCACGCCGGCATGCTCGCTCCGGAGATCGAAGCAACTGCGCCGGGAGTCTGCACGGTGCATTTTACCTCGACGAAAAACTGCCGGGAAAGTGTCGAGCGCGTCGTCAGGCAACTGGCCCCGCTGCAACTGACCGCGCAGGCTGGTCTCGCGACCACGCCCGATCTTAGTTTTCTCGCCGCCTGCCTGGCCCGGCCGGTTTTGCAGATCGATGATCCCAAGGAATTTCTGGTGCCGTTGCCGATCGAGACGCTGCTTCATTTGGGGAAGAGACAGGATTAACAGGATTTTGGAGATGCGGCCTGGCGCTGCCTTTCCTCCAATCCTGAAAATCCTGTTAATCCTGTCCAAGAAAGCGTTGCCTTTCGCCCTGATTCGCTACCGTTGCAGCTCAACCAAAAACACTGGAGGACAATCACATGGGCATCATGAGTTTTATTCGCGGCCAACTGATCGAGATCATCGAGTGGACCGACGATTCGCGCGACACGATCTCGTTTCGCTTCGAGGATAACGACGCCGAGATCAAACGCGGCGCGCAATTGATCGTGCGCGAATCGCAGGTCGCGCAGTTCGTTTACCTGGGCGAATTCGGCGACACCTTCGGCCCGGGCAAACACACCCTCACGACGGACAACATCCCGATCCTGACCACGCTCAAGTCGTGGAAGTACGGCTTCGAGTCGCCCTTCAAGGCGGATGTTTATTTTGTCACGACGCGCCTTTTCACCGGCAACAAATGGGGCACGGCGAACCCGATCATGATGCGCGACCAGGATTTCGGGATTGTGCGGGTGCGGGCTTTCGGGACCTACGATTTTCGGGTGAGCGATCCGAAGCTCATGCTCAAGGAAGTGGCCGGCTCGGATCGCAATTTCCGGCTCGACGAGTTCACCGAGACAATGCGTTCGCGGATCGTCAGCATCTTCAGCGACGCGATCGCGAGCGCGAAGATTCCGGTCCTCGATGTCGCGACCCGTTACCAGGAAGTGGGCGAGGCGCTCCTCCCGCTGATCAATCCGATCATCCAGGCTAAATATGGGATCGAGCTGGCCAGTTTCGTTCTCGAGAACGTCTCTGTGCCCACGGAGGTGGAGCAGGCGATCGACAAACGCTCGAGCATGGCGGCGGTCGGGAATTTGAACGACTACGTGAAATTTCAGATGGCGCAGGGGATGGAAAAAGGCGGCAGCGCCGGCGGGGTGGCGACGGAGATGGCGGTCGGCCTGGCGATGGCGCAGCAGATCATGCAGCAACAAAATTCCATGCAATCGATCGCGCCGTCCGGGAGCCCAGCGACGTCCGGCGGTCTGGCCAGCGGCGGCGGTGGGATGCCGGAACTTCTTACGCCCGCGCAGGCGGCGGAAGCGATGGGAGTGAGCGAAGCGGACGTGATGCAGAGCCTGGAAAGCGGCGAGCTGAAAGGCAAAAAGATCGGTTCCAGTTATCGGGTGACGCGTGCGGCTTTGAACGAATTTTTGCAGAGCTGAGGGCGATGCCAGTGAAGGCGGAGGGCGCAGTCGTTAGGGTAGCGCAAGCTTCGAGCTTGCTCTCTGCCCGATCGAGCAAGCTGGAAGCTTGCGCTACCTTATGAGCGAAATGATCGCGCAGGCGCGATTCGCGTGTCCGGCGTGCGGCGGGGCAGCGGAATGGACGCCGGCGAAACAGGCGCTGGTCTGCCCGTTTTGCGGGACAGTCTCACCGATGCAACCGGGGGCGGCGCCGGAAGGCGCGGTCAAGGAACTCGACCTCGTCTCGGTCTTGCGCGCGATTCCGGAGAGTGAGCGCGGCTGGCAGACCGCGACGCGTTCCGTGAAGTGTCAGAGCTGCCAGGCGATCTCCGTTTTCAAGCCGGAGCGCGTCGCACAGACCTGCGACTTTTGCGGTTCGCCGGCGCTCGTCCCTTACGACGAGATCAAGGCGCCGATCAGCCCGGAGAGCGTGCTCCCGTTCAAGCTGAGCCAGGGTGATGTGCGCGACCGGGTCCACGCCTGGTATCGGAGCCGCTGGTTCGCGCCGAACCGTTTCAAGAGTCGCGCTTTCACCGACACGATCCACGGACTTTACCTGCCGTATTGGACTTTCGACGCGCAAGTCGCTGCGCAATGGACGGCCGACGCCGGCTTCTACTACTACACAACCGAGACTTATCGCGACGCGAAGGGCAACACCCAGACCCGGCAGGTCCAGCACACGCGCTGGGAACCGGCGAGCGGTGCGCTCGAGCATTTCTTTGATGATGAACTGGTGCCCGCTTCTCGCGGCGTGCCGGCGGATTTGCTGCGCGGAGTCGAGCCGTTCCCGACGAAGGACGTCGCGCCCTACGATGCGGGTTATGTTTCCGGCTGGGTGGTCGAGCAATACCAAATCGATCTCGTGGCTGCGGCGCAGAACTCGCGTGAGATCATGGACGGGAAGTTGCGCCAGCTCTGCGCGGCGCAGATTCCGGGCGACACCTATCGCAACCTGCAGGTTGCGGCTGACTATAGCGGGCAAACGTTCAAGCACGTATTGTTGCCGGTTTGGTTGCTGAATTATCAGTACGGCGGGACGACCTACCGGGTGGTGGCTAATGGGTTCACCGGCGCGATCGCCGGCAAATATCCGAAGAGCTGGATCAAGATCGGATTTCTCGTGCTCGCGATCCTGATCGTGTTGCTGATCGTCTTCTACGCGCAGGGTTAGCGTGGTATCCCGGGTTTGCTGACCCGGTGCCGCAAAGAGATTGCCAGATTCCCGAGCGCGACTCGGCGCATTCGGTAGGGCGAGACTCCGTCGAGCGAGAGAGACTTCTCGCTGCGGGCAGACTTTTCCCTCAGCTCGAAGGAGTTTCGCTCTACCAGTGCGAGCACCGTCCTGCGCGGGGCGGGGTCCAGCGTCCCCGGCGACAGCGAACTAGTCTAGCGTTCACGAAATAGCTGGACACAACAAAGAAGAGGTTCATTGTGGCAGGATGGCACGACCGATTCAGGCTCTTGAAATTGATCCAACCCAACGCGCTACTCTCCAGCGGATCGTGCGGGCGCCGACTTCGGC
>JBBSLW010000174.1:0-5937 GCA_038233495.1 Chthoniobacterales bacterium
CAAATCGACCGTCGCCACGGTCACGGAAGTTTATCATTTTCTCCGGCTCCTTTTCGCCAAGACCGGAACGCAATTTTGCCCCGACTGCGATCTCCCGGTCGAAACCCAGAGCGTCGGCGCGATCGTCAGGCAAGTGGAGACGGCGGCGAAACGCGGCCCGCTCAAGGTGCTCGCGCCGCTGGTCAAGGCCCGCAAAGGTTTCCACACCGACGTCGCGCGCTGGGCCGAGCGCCAGGGCTTTGACACGCTCTACGTCGATCGCGAGCTGATCCCGGTCGCGCAATTCCGCAAGCTCGAGCGTTTCAAGGAACACACGATCGACGCGGTCGTCGGGATGATCGATGCGAAGCGCATCCTCAAGGCGCGCAATCTCGTCCAGCGCGCACTCGAGATCGGGCGCGGCACGGCCCATCTGCTCGACGCGAAAAATCGCCTCACCGTCATGAGTACTGAGATGAGTTGCCCGGGTTGCGGGCGCGCTTTCGAGGAGCTCGATCCGCGTTTGTTTTCCTTTAACTCGCCCCACGGCTGGTGCGAGACCTGTGCCGGTTTCGGCGAAATCTGGAACGAGAAACTGCAGCAGAACGAAGAGGACACCGGCGACTCAATGCTCGAGAACGAGCTCAGCGCCGAGCGGCAATTCGAGTCGGTCGATGAAGGTGAAGCCGAGCCGTGTCCCGATTGCCACGGCTCGCGTTTAAACCCGGTCGCGCGGCACGTGCGTTTGCAGGGCAAGACGATCGACGAGTTCGCGGCGCGCTCGGCGGCGGAAGCGCTCACGCTCGTCGGCAAGTTGCGTTTCCGCGGCACTCAAAAAATTATCGCCGCCGATCTCGTGCCGGAGATCGAGCAACGGCTGCGTTTCATGGAGAACGTCGGGCTTGGCTACCTCGCGCTCGGGCGTTCCGCGAAAACCCTGAGCGGCGGCGAATCGCAGCGCATCCGCCTCGCGGCGCAGCTCGGCTCGAATTTGCGCGGCGTGCTCTACGTTCTCGATGAGCCGACCATCGGGCTGCATTCGCGAGACAATGTCCGCCTGCTCGAAACCCTGATCGCGCTGCGCGAAAAAGGGAATTCGCTCGTCATCGTCGAGCACGACGAGGAAACGATGCGGCGGGCCGATCACATCATCGATCTCGGGCCGGGCGCGGGCGTGCACGGCGGCGAAGTGGTCGCGAAAGGGACGTTGCGCGAGATCGCGAAAAGCAAGAACTCGCAGACTGGCCGCTGCCTGCGCGAGCCGCTCTGTCATCCGGTGCGGAACTCGAGGCGGTCGTTAGGCGAGGTCGAGCAGTGGCTGGAAATTCGGAACGCCCAAGCGAACAATTTGAAAAATGTCGACGTGCGTTTCCCGATCGGGCGGCTCACCGTCATCACCGGCATTTCGGGCTCGGGGAAATCCACCTTGATGCGTTCGGTCTTACTCCCGGCGGTGCAACAAGCGCTGGGTAGCGCACGCGTCTCGCGTGCTGGCGACGGCGTCTCGCCGTCGCGGACTTCTCTCAACGCGAAATCGTCTCGCAAAAGTTCGTCGCGGCAAGATGCCGCGACCAGCACTCGAGACGAGTGCGCTACCCAGATTCTTGGCGCGGAATTTCTAGAGACGATCTACGAAGTTGATCAATCGCCGATCGGCAAAACCTCGCGCTCCACGCCCGCGACCTACATCAAGGTTTTCGACGAGATTCGAAGTCTCTTCGCGCAGTTGCCGGTTTCGCGGGTGCGCGGCTACACCTCGAGCCGTTTTTCCTTCAACACCGAAGGCGGCCGTTGCGAAACCTGCAGCGGGCAGGGCGTGCTCAAGCTGGAGATGAGTTTCCTCCCGAGTAGCTACGTGCCGTGCGAAGATTGCGGCGGGCAACGCTACAACGCGCAGACCCTCGAGGTCCTCTATCACGACCGCAGCATCGGTGACGTGATGAACATGACGATCGCTCAGGCCGCGGAATTTTTTGCCGCGAACCAGAAGATCGTGCGCCCGCTTTCCTTGTTAGTCGAGACCGGGCTCGGCTACCTGAAACTCGGCCAACCGAGCCCAACCCTGAGCGGCGGCGAAGCGCAACGCCTCAAGCTCGCGACGAAATTGACCCGCGGCGTCGGGCGCGCGCAGAACGAGCGGCTGCGCAAAATGCGCACGCCGAAATCGACGCTCTATCTCCTCGAGGAACCAACGATCGGATTGCACATGGCCGACGTGGAATTGCTCCTCAATGTCATTCACCGCCTCGTCGATGACGGGAACACGGTGATCGTGATCGAGCACAACCTGACCGTGATCGCGGAAGCCGATTATGTGATCGACGTCGGGCCGGAAGCCGGCTCGTTAGGCGGCGAGATCGTCGCGGCCGGCACCCCGGAAGAAGTTGCAAAGAGTCGCCTCAGCCGGACCGCGCCGTTCCTGCGCGAGGTCTTGGCGCAGGGCCGCACGGCGAAGAACGGCCAGAAGCCGCCGGCGACAAAAGCCGTGTTGTCATCCTGAGTCGGCGCAGCGCGGCGAAGGATCTTGCGAGTTCAGTGGAGCGTCGTTAGGCGCGAGTGAGCGCGGTTTGCAAGGGCGAGATCCCTCGCCGTCTGCGCGGCTCGGGATGACAACGCTTCAGAAAACGTGACGCGCTCCGCCGTGGCGTAGCCGTTTCGCTGTGCGAAACGCGGGGGGCAAAGCAGCCACTCCAATACGCAACGCGCTCTCTCACGTTTCGCATAGCGAAGCGGCTACATGTTTGCCGCGCCGCGCAATCTCGCGGAAGCTCGCGCGCCCGATGTTTGCCTATTACCTGCACAACTTCGATCCGTTCATCTTCCGCCTTTGGGGCGACATCGGGCCGCGCTGGTACGGGATGGCGTATGTCGGCGCGTTCGCCTGCGGTTATTGGCTGCTCGGCGTGCTTGTGCGCCGCGGCTACACGCAGCTTCGGCCGGAGCAGGTCGGCGATTTCATCACCTGGGCCGCGCTCTTCGGCGTCATGCTCGGCGGCCGGCTCGGTTACGTCTTTTTTTATCGGCCGGGAATGCTGCGCGAGCCGCTCTCGGTCCTGCGCGTCTGGGAAGGCGGGATGTCGAGCCACGGCGGCATGCTCGGTGTGATCGCGTTCACCTTTTATTACGCGTGGCGGCACAAAATCTCGTGGACCAATCTCGGCGACAACCTCGTTGTGGTGGTGCCGATCGGGCTCTTCTTTGGGCGCTGCGCCAACTTCATCAACGGCGAGCTCTTCGGCCGGATCACCAATGTTTCGTGGGCGATGTTGTTCCCGAAGGAATTGATCGAGGCGGGCAACGCCGCGGAAGCGGAGCGCGCGGTCGTCGCAGCCCAGCAGATCGATCCCAGCCTAACGACACCGGAAAAGGTCGTGCACGCGCTGCGTGGGCAACCCGCGCTCGCCGAGGCGCTCCGCCCGATTCTCACTCCGCGCCATCCGTCGCAAATCTACGAGGCGCTCCTCGAGGGGGTCGCGCTTTTCAGCATCCTCTGGGTTGTGCGCACGCGGACGCGGCAACCGGACGGCGTCCTGACCGGGCTCTTCTTTGTCTGTTACGCGATTTTCCGGATCGTGGTCGAATATTTCCGCGAGCCGGACGCATCGCTCATCGCGGGCTTCACCCGCGGGCAATTCTTCTCGTTCTTCCTGATCGCGATCGGACTCGCCTTCATCATCGCAGGGAAAATTCGCAACGTCCACGCGGCCGCGCCGACGGCATCGCCGCCGATGTAGCCGCCTCCCTGTGGGAGGCGCGAGTTGTGTTCTCAATCCGGGATATTCTCCCCGATCCGTCCCAACCCCTACGCTTCGCACAGCGAAGCGGCTACAACGCCTCGCTTGGCTTCCGCGATCGCGTGAATACCTTCGCCGCCAGCAGCGTCTTCCCTTTCGTTTTCCGTGACTTCCGCTATTACTAACCAAGGATGACGAACCTGATTTTCGCCGGGAATTTTCTCGCGGCTGGCGGGCTCGTTTTTTCGTTCGAGCACGCCACCGTCGCCGGGAAAGCAGTCCTCTTCTTTCTCGCGATCGGCTCAATTTTTAGCTGGTCGGTCATGATCACGAAAATGCGCGTGGTACAGTTCGCGCGGAAACAGACCGATCGTTTTCTCGCTGTCTTTCGCCAGGATCGGCAACCCTTGCGTCTCTTTGAATCGAACGCGCGTTTCCCGGGTTCGCCGGTTTTTCAGGTTTATCGCGCCGGTTGTGAAGAGCTCACTTTCCACCTCCTCGGCTCAGCCGAAATCGACGAGACCTTTCGCGCCCGGCTCGAGATCGCGGACAAGATCACGCCCGCGCAAATGCACGCGGTCAACGCCGCGATGGAGCGGGCGGTGGGGGAGACCGCGCTCAAGCTCGAATCGCAGATGATCCTGCTCGCGACCGCGGTCAGCGGCGCGCCCTTTCTGGGATTGTTAGGCACGGTCTGGGGCGTGATGGACACTTTCACCGGCGTGGCCGAGGCCGGCTCGGCCAATCTCGCCGCGATGGCGCCGGGCGTTTCCGGCGCCCTCATCACGACCGTGACCGCGCTCTGCGTCGCGATCCCGGCCATGTTCGGCTACAATTTTCTCGTCACCAGCATCCGCGGCATGATCGTGGAGATGGACAACTTCGCGGCCGAACTGGCCTCGGAGTTTGAACACAAATACGTCGAGCACGGTTCGCGCGTCTCGGATTTCCGGAGATGAAGAAGCCACGGATGAACACGGATGAAACACAGATGGGGAGTTCTGTTTTCCCGGCTTTTTCTTCCATCCGTGTTTCATCCGTGTCGATCTGTGGCTCAAATCCCCTCCTCTCCGCATGAGACGCTATTCCAATCGCACGTCCCTCTCGACGCTCTCGGAGATCAACGTCACTCCGTTGCTCGACCTCGCCTTCGTCCTTCTGATCATTTTCATGATCACCACCCCGCTGCTCGAGAACAGCAAAACGCTCATCATTCCCTCGAGCGCCACGACGAACGCCCCGATCAACCCAGCCTCCGTCCAGACCCTCTCGATCGATCGCCAGGAAGTCGTTAGGCTAAATGAAGAGGTCATCGATCTCGCCTCGCTCGAGGGCCGGCTCGTCGTGTTGAAACAGGCCGAGCCGAACGTCGCCGTCGTCATCCGCCCCGACCGCGAGCTGCCCGTCCAGAAACTCGTTAGTCTGATGGACGCGCTGCAGCGCGCGGAGATCACCAAGGTGGGCATCGCGACGCAGGAAGAACAGAAATAGCGATGACCCGCGACGCGCGTTTCTGGCGCAACGTCACGATTGTCGGGCTGGTTCACGTCGTGGTTTTGCTCGGGCTCCTCTGGTGGAGCCGCACCCCGACCAAGGTAGTCAAAGACGTCGTCTGGATGGAAGGCGGCGCCGGGGCGGAAACCGCGCCGGCGGCCGAGGAAACTCCGGCGGCGACTCCCGAATCCACTCCCGTCGAAACTCCCGAGCCGGCGGAAGAACAACCGACTCCGGAGATCGCTCCAACCGTGAAGAGCGAAATAGAAATTCCCACTCCGACGCCATCGGCGACCGCCACGCCGACGCCAACACCGACGCCAACACCAACGCCTACTCCCACACCGACACCGACACCGACACCGACACCAACTCCCAAGCCGACCCCAAAATCCACTCCCAAACCGAAGCCGAAACCGTCGCCTTCCCCGACGCCGAAAAAGAAGGCGACTCCAAAACCGAAGCCTACCCCGGACGAGGAAGAGATCGCGGAGACGAAGGCCCTGGAAAAGAAGAAGGCGCTCGCGAAAGCCGCGCTCGCGAAAGAGAAGAGCGGCGAGAGTAACGAAGAGTCATCCGAGAAGCCGACGAAGAAGGCGACCGCCGCGGGCAGCGGCGAGGAGGGCAAAGCGAAGGGCGGCGGCGGCTCCGGGGGCAAGGGCTCCGGTGAAGGGGGCGCGTCCGAGGTCGGTTGGTACGGCAACATGCTGCACGACCGTTTCTACAGTGA
>JBBSLW010000175.1:0-5922 GCA_038233495.1 Chthoniobacterales bacterium
CGCTAATGCGTTACAGATCGAACCTTTAATGATTATGAAACCGTTCATCCTCGCTTCACTCGTTGGACTTTTCGCATTCACCTCCTGCGAAACCGCGCACCGGGCCGCGGTCGGCACCTTCCGCGTGGTGGACGCGCCGGCCGCCTACATGCGACGCCAGCTTGGAGTAGACGATCACCGGCAAACCACCACGACCACGACCGAGACGACCTATTCCGACACCGCGGGTTACCCGCCGCAGCAGCCCCAGCCCTACCCGCCCCGGCAAACCTACGTGACCCAGCAACCGCCCCCGCAGCAAACGCGCCCGAGCCAGACGCAGCCGAGCCAGACGCAGCGCCGGGTTGTGACCGAGGAGCGCGGCCGCGAGCCGGCAGTGGAGCGCCAGCCGGAGGCATTTACCGCTCCCACCCCGCGCACCGCGCGCGAAGAAGCGCCGGCAAACGCACCGCGCACCACGCAGAACACGGCCCCGTCGCAGAACTCGGAATTGCCCTACGCCAAACCGGTCCCGGGCAAGCCGGGCTACGTCTTCAGCCCCTACGACGGCAACGGCGGCTACGTCGATGTGAAGGGATACACTCCGGGACAAAAGGTGAAAGATCCCTACAGCGGCAAGATTTTCCTGGTGCCGTAATGGACCGGAAACGCCTCCGAGCAGACCGGAAACGCTTCCGAGCGCCTCGCAGCTTCCTCAGTCGGTCATCCCGATCCGGCGCAGCGCGGAGAGGGATCTCGCAACCGGAGTCCGTGCCCACAGCGTGGGGAACGCGTGGATTGCAATGCGAGATCCCTCGCCGTCTCCGCGGCTCGGGATGATAACGTCGTTAGGGGTGGGGATTCTCGTGAGAATGCCGAAGCGCGTTTCCCCGGAGACCCGTCGCGCTTCCCGACTCGTTAGGGCTTTTCGTCGCTTTTCTCTTCCAGCGCTTTCACTCGCGCGAAGAGTTTCCCGAGCCGCCGCACCCAGGCGATCTGCTCTTTCGCCTCATTCAGCGGCACGGTCGGGGTCGCCCACCACGTTCCCCCGTGCAGGCTTTTCGAGACGCCGCTTTGCGCGCCGATCAGGGTGCCATCCGCGATCTCGATGTGGCCAATGATGCCGGCCTGTCCGCCGATCACCACCCCGGAGCCGATCCGCACGCTCCCCGCGATCCCGACCTGCGCGACGATGATCGAATGTTTCCCGATGACCACGTTGTGCGCGATCTGCACCAGGTTGTCGATCTTGACCCCTTCCTGGATCCAGGTCCTCCCAAAGCGCGCGCGATCGATCGTCGTGTTGGCCCCGATCTCGACGTCGTTATCGATCTGCACGATCCCGATCTGTGGCACTTTTTTGTGGCCGGCGGCGGTCATTTCGAAACCGAAACCGTCCGAGCCGATGACCGTCCCGCTGTGCACGATGACGCGCTCGCCGATCCGGGCCCGCTCCCGGATGGTAACGTTAGGGTAAATCAGGCAGCCGGCGCCGATCGTCGTTTCGTGGCCGACGTAGCTGTGCGCGCCGAGGCGGGTCCCGGCGCCGATCCGCGCCCCGGGCTCGACCACGGCGAAGGCCCCGATCGCGACATTTTCGCCTAACGACGCCTCCGGCGCGATGACCGCGCTCGGATGCACCCCGGGTGGAAAGACGATCGGCTCGGGCGCAAGCTTCAACACGACCTGCTCGAAAGCCTTGCTCGGGTTCGCCACCCGGATCTGTGCGCCGACGATTTGCTCGGTAAAATCTTCCGGCACAAAAGCGACCGAGGCGCGGGTTTTGCGGAAGGCGGCGAGGTAACGCGGGTTGCCGTAGAAGGTGATCTCGCCCGGGGTCGCCTCGGCCAGGGAAGCCGCGCCGTTGATCGTTAGGCCAGGATCGCCCTGCAGGGCGCCACCGCTCATTTCCGCCAACTCCTGCAGGTTCAATTTCACTGGAAAATCTTTCATTAGCCGCCGGTCGCGAAGCCCGGGTAAAGCGTCATCCCGCCATCCACAAAAATCGTCGTTCCGGTAATGTAATCCGAAAGATCCGACGCGAGCCAGACGACTGTGTTCGCGATGTCTTCCGGTTCGCCGATGCGTCCGTCCGGGATCAGCTTGAGCAATTTCTTGCGCGCCGCGGCCGTTCCCCAAGCGGCGCGATTGATCGGCGTCGCAATCGCGCCCGGCGCCACGCTGTTGACTCGGATTTTTTTCGGGGCCAGCTCCTGCGCCATGCTTTTCATGAGCTGCATCACGCCGCCTTTCGAGGAGGCGTAGTTCACATGGCCGGCCCAAGGGATGACTTCGTGGACTGAGCTCATGCAGATGATTTTTCCCGCCGCGCGCGAGATTGCGGGGACGACGCCGCGCCGGAGAAATTCCCGGACCGCTTCGCGGGCGCAGAGGAACTGGCCGGTCAGGTTCACGCCGATGACGCGTTCCCATTGTTTGAGCGTCATCTCGTGAAAGGCGGCATCCTGTTGCATCCCGGCGTTGTTGAGCAGGATGTCGATCGTCCCGAATTCCTTGATCGCGCGGGCGAACATCGCCTGCACATCGCCTTCTTTGCTGACATCGGCCTGGATCGCGATCGCTTCGCTCCCGGCGGCGCGGATCGCCGCCACCACGCGTTTGGCTTCCTTCGCGTCGGAATGGTAATTGACCACGACCGCCGCGCCCGCGGCCCCGAGCGCGAGAGCGCAGCCTTCGCCGATCCCGGAGCTTCCGCCCGTCACGAGCGCCTTCTGGTTACGCAAGGGACGGGTCGGATCGATAGGGCTGGCGGCGGGCTTCATACGAGCGCAGCCATATTTTCGAACCTCCACAAAGGCAAGGGAATTTCACCGGAAAGCCGGACGGATCGGGCATGGATCTAGCTATTCTTTGGCTTGCGGCCGAAGCCGTGTCCGCATGGCAACAGCAACCTTTCATTCCACTCGAACATTGGGCAAAAAAAATGACGATGAAACCGGTTCTAAAAATCAAAACGGCGCTAGCGCTAAAAGCGTTTCGGAATCGGGCGCGGATTATTTTGAAATCCTTACCCGGGCGACGCACGATGCGCTTCGGGATTGGGATGTAACGAGCGGCACGCTCGCCTGGAAGGGCGGCCTGGAACATCTGCTCGGCCCCGAGCCGGCCGCGGCCAGCGCGAAGATCAACTTTTGGTTTCACCATCTTCACACCGACGACCTCGCGCGCATCCAAAATAGTTTGCGCGACGCTTTCGCCGGGAAAGCGGAACGCTGGATGGGCGAATACCGCTTCCGCTGCGCGGATGGCGAATACGCGCACATTCTCGAGCGCGCGCTCATCTTCCGCGACGCGAGCGGCGCGGCGATCCGTCTCGTCGGCACGATGATGGATGTGACCACGCGGCGGCAGTTGCAGGCCCAGGCCTGCCGCTCCCAGCGGATGGAAGCTTTCGGCCAGCTGGCCGGCGGCGTGGCTCACGATTTTAATAATTTTCTCACCACCATTCTCGGCTACAGCGATTTGCTCCTGACCGAGCGAAGGGTGAAAGGCGAAGCCGCGAACCAGATCAACGAAATCCGCGAAGCGGCCGTCCGGGCTTCCGTCCTCACGAATCAGCTCCTCGCCTTCAGCCGCCGCCAGGCGCTCGAGTCGACCGTGCTCGAGGTCAACCAGCTGATCACAAATCTGGAGCGCTCCCTTCTCCGCCTTCTCGGCGACAACATTTCGGTCGTCTGCCATCTCCGTCAGCTCAAGGAAGGCGCGCACATCAAGGTCGACGCCCACCAGTTTACCCAGATCATTCTCAACCTCGCGGTTAACGCGCGCGACGCGATGCGCAAAGGCGGCCGGCTCACGATCACGACCACGATTCTCAAGGTCGCGGGGGACAGCCCCGCGCCGTGCCCCGAGACCGACCTCTCGCCCGGCGAATACGTCGAGATCGCGCTGGCCGACAACGGCAGCGGGATGAGCGAGGAGGTCAAGGCGCGCCTTTTCGAGCCCTTCTTCACGACCAAGGACGAGGCGAACAGCGGACTCGGGCTCGCCACCAGTTACGGCATCGTTAGGCAGAGCGGCGGCCAGATTTGCGCGGAGAGCGAGATTGGACGCGGCAGCACTTTTCGCATCTTCCTCCCCCGGGTCCCGGCGCCGCCGCCGCCCGGCTACAAAAAGCCGGGCCAGCGCAAGCCGCTCAACGGCACGGAGACGATTCTCGTCCTCGAGGATGAAGTGAGCGTGCGGCATCTTTCCGTCCGCGTCCTGCGCAGTTTCGGCTACGAAGTTTTGGAAGCGGCCCACGGCGACGACGCGAAACGTCTCATCACCCAGCGCGGTGCGCCGCAGATCGATCTGCTCCTGACCGACATGGTCATGCCCGAGATGAGCGGCCGTCTCTTCGCCGATTGGCTGCGCGAGGCGAGCCCCTCCACGAAAGTCATTTTCATCTCCGGTTACCTCGAGGAATCCCTCCATCCGCACGACCGGCGCGATCCCGGGATGTGTTTTCTGGCCAAGCCGTTCAGCGCCGACCAGCTCGCCGCGAAAGTGCGCGATGCGCTGGACGAGAAGATTGAGGGTTGATGGCTAATCCCAGATGAGGCTAGGCTCCGGCCAACCTCATCGCCCTTGACCACTTTCCACGATATCGAAGCAGCCGCCGGCCGGATCAAAGGCGCGGTCTACGAGTCGCCCTGCCCGCAATCCATCCCGCTGAGCGAGCTCACCGGGATGGAGATTTATTGCAAGCTCGATAGTCTCCAGCGCACCGGCAGCTTCAAGGAACGCGGCGCCCGCAACGCGCTCGCCCAGCTTTCCGCGGAGCAGAAAGAGAAAGGCGTGATCGCCGCCTCCGCCGGCAACCACGCGCAGGCCCTCGCTTACCAGGGACGATTGTTAGGCGTGCCGGCCACCGTCGTGATGCCGAAGTTCGCGCCCCTGATCAAGATCAACAATTGCCAGAAGCTCGGCGCGACCGTCGTCCTGCACGGGAAGGATTTTGCCGAGGCTAAGGCGCGCGCGCACGAGATCGGGAAGGAAAAAGGCTACGCCTACATCGATGGCTACGACGATCCGGCGATCATCGCGGGGCAGGGCACCGCCGGGCTCGAGATCGTCGCGCAGGTGCCGGATCTCGACGCGGTCATCGTGCCGGTGGGCGGCGGCGGTTTGCTCGCGGGCGTCTCGCTCGCGGTCAAGACGCTCCGGCCCAACGCCAGAGTGATCGCCGTGGAAGGGGATCACGTCGCGAGTTTCTCCGCCGCGCTCGAAGCCGGGAAACCGGTCAAGATCGATTGCTGCCCGACCTTGGCGGACGGCCTCGCCATTGCCCAAGTCGGAACGAACGCTTTCGAGATCGCGCGCCAGCACACCGACAAGGTCGTGATCGTGAACGAAGAGCAGATCGCGCTCTCCATCCTGCGCGTAGTCGAGCTCGAGAAAGGCGTCGTGGAAGGCGCCGCCGCCACGCCGCTCGCGGCCTGTCTTTCCGGGCAACTCGATGAACTCAAAGGCAAGCGCGTTGTCCTTCTCCTCTGCGGCGGCAACATCGATCCAAACGTCCTCAGCCGCGTGATCGAACGCGGCCTCGTCGCCGATGGCCGACTCTCGCGTTTCACCGCCATGATCAGCGATCGCCCCGGCGGCCTGGCCGATCTTACCGCGCAGATCGCGGCCGTCGGCGCGAGCGTGAAACAGGTCGTGCACGACCGCGCTTTCGCCAGCTCTGATGTCTCCGCGGTCAACGTTCTTTGCACGGTCGAGACGCGCGACCGCTCGCATCTCGAGGAACTGCTCGCCCGTCTTGCGGAGCACGGGGTGAAAACCTCGGCCGTGACCCGCTAGGTTCGCCGTCAAGTCGGCGCCGCCTTGAATCAGAAACGTTCCCTCGTAGGGTTCGCAATGGATTTGGTCGAGACAGAAACGCGGGCGGCAAAAGCACCTGCCCAAGCCAAAAAATCGCCGCCGGCGCCGCGCGAGGCC
>JBBSLW010000176.1:0-5898 GCA_038233495.1 Chthoniobacterales bacterium
GGCGAGAGCGCCTTTACCGGTTTCGTGCGCGATCTTACAGAACGCAAGGCGGCTGAGGCCGCCCTCCGCGTTTCCCAGGAAGAACAGCAGCTCCTGGCCGAGGCCATCCCGCAGCAGCTCTGGACCGCGCGCCCCGATGGCGAACTGGATTATGTGAATGCCCGCGTCGCGGAATACTTCGGCCGGAGCCGCGAGACGCTCATCGGCGCCGGCTGGCTGGATGTGGTGCATCCCGACGACCGCGCCACGACCGTGGAACGCTGGCAGCGCGCCCTCGCCGAGGGCACTCCCTACGAGGTGGAATTTCGTCTCCGTCGTTTCGACGGCACCGATCGCTGGCATCTCGGGCGCGCCCTGCCGGTGCGCGACTCAAGCGGGGCGATCGTGAAATGGTTTGGGACCAATACCGACATCAGCGAGCGCAAGGCCGTGGAGACGGAGCGCGAGCTGGCTGCGCATCGCTCGGCTCTTATCGCCGAGGCCAGCGCCGTCCTCGGCTCGTCGCTCGAATATGAAACGACCCTGAGCAATATCGCGCGGCTCGTCGTCCCGACGATCGCCGATTGGTGCACGATGGACCTGGTCGGGCCGAATGGGGAAATCCGGGCCGCGGCCGTGGCCCACGCCGATCCTTCCAAGGTCGCCCTCGCCCACGAACTGCGCCGCCGTTTCCCGCCGCAACCCGAGGACCGCGCCGGCCTCATGCAGGTCCTGCGCACCGGTGAGCCCGAGCTTTATCCCGTGATCGACCGTGAAGTCTTGCGCGCCAACGCCCGCAGCGAAGAACATTGCCAGCTCCTCGAGTCGCTCCGCCTGCGTTCCGCCATAATCGTGCCGATGGCGAGCGGTGCGAAAACGATCGGCACCCTCACTCTCATTCGCGAATCCGAGACTGCATTCACCGGAGACGATCTCGCCTTTGCGCAAAATCTCGCCACCCGGGCCGCGCTCGCGGTCGAGAACGCACGCCTCTATACCTCCGCGCAAAAAGCCAACGCGGCCAAGGACCACTTCTTCGCTGTCCTCAGCCATGAGTTGCGCACGCCGCTCAATCCCGTCCTCATGAGCGTGAGCGCGATGGAATCTGATCACACCATCCCGCCTGCCATCCGCGACGAGATCGCCATGATCCGCCGCAACGTCGAGTTGGAAGCGCGGCTCATCGACGACCTCCTCGACATCACCCGCATCACTAACAACAAACTCACCCTCGACCGCCAGGTCGTGGATGCCCATGAGCTGATGGATTACGCGGCGCACATCGTTCGCACCGGCTCAGTCGCGGCGCAGGCCCCGGTCACGCTCCAGTTAAAAGCCACCCGGGCTCACGTCGATGGCGACCCGGCCCGGCTCCAGCAGATCTTCTGGAACCTGCTCAAGAACGCGATCAAGTTCACTCCCGCGACCGGTAGCGTCACGGTGCGCAGCAGCAATCCGGTGCCCGGCCAACTGCGCATCGAGGTCATCGATAGCGGACGCGGAATCGATCCGCACCTCCTCTCCACCATCTTCGACGCTTTCGAGCAGGAACAAGTCGATGGCCATCTCGCCGCCGGCGGGTTGGGCCTGGGGCTCGCCATTTCCAAGGCCCTGGCCGAGTTGCACGACGGTCAGCTCGTCGCCGCGAGCGCGGGCCGCGATCGGGGAGCAACTTTTTCCCTTACCCTGCCGGTGGCGAGCGTGCGGGCAGCGAACGCGCCCTCGACTCGTGCAGCCCTCGCCAGCGCGACGGCCAAACTCCGCATCCTCGTGGTGGAAGATCATCCCGACACTGCCAACATGATGAAACACCTTCTCCGCCGGAGCGGCCATCAGGTGCGGATCGTTCACACGGTGCAGGACGCTCTCGCCGCGGCCGCGGAAGATCCCTTCGATATCGTGTTGAGCGACGTCGGCCTGCCCGACGGGAGCGGGGTCGATCTCATGCGGCAACTGCGCGACCGGCACGGGCTGCGCGGCATCGCCCTGAGCGGTCACGGCCGGGACTTCGATCAACAACGCAGCGCGGAGGCGGGTTTCCTCGCTCACCTGACCAAGCCGATCGATTTCACCCGCCTGATGCGCGCCCTCGCCGAGATTCCACCCGCCGAGCCACCGCAGGGATAAAGGGGCTTCGTCCTCCTGATCGCCTGCTTTTAGCGGGCGCCTTGGGCGCGATCATCGCGTCGAGCGACGCTTTGCCGCCGCCGTAGATGAGCACGATGAGCGCGAGGGCGAGCCCGAGCAGGTGATACTCAAAGCCTTCACCGGCTTGCTTGCCGGACCAGTTCATGAAGAAACCGTTCCCGGCATGCGCCATCAAAATGGCGCCGACGAGCATCGCCCCGATCCCGAACGCGGCCCCGGCTGAGCAGGCCGACGATCAGCCCTAACGAACCCGCGAACTCCGCCAGGATGACGAGGAAAGCGAGGAAGGCCGGGAGCTGCATCCCGCCGGTCAGGCTGGCCATGGTCGCGCTAAAGCCGTGCCCGCCAAACCAGCCGAGCATCTTTTGCGCGCCATGCGGGAACATCACGACCCCGAGGACGACGCGGGCGATGAGAGGGGCGGCGCTGTCGTTAGTCTGGAAAAGGAATTTCATCATGATTAATTTTCAATCAGGAACGCTAGGAGAAGTCTTGCAGCGAGCGGTTCACCCAGACTCAGAATCATTTTTCTGCTTTCCCAATTCACCCGTCAATTTCCCCGCTTCTAGGATACCGCTCGGTCCTTGTCAGTAGGCGTTGATCAGTCGCGCCACGTCCTCCCCGATCAGGCGCGCCGCTTCCTTCAGCAGCTCCGCCGAACTCTTCCCGATTGAGATAACGCCAAACCACCGCTCCTGCTTGAACTCGATCAGGGTAAGATTGGTGGCGCGATCGATCACTTCACCGCGAACCGCAAGCTTGGCGGCATTGCCCTTCACGTCGCCAAATTTTGGCGAACGCGTGCCAGGATCGGCTTTCGTAATGTGCACCCGGATGAGCAACGCCCTCCCGGCTGGGGCCGAGCCCTGCGCCCGCTGGCGGAGATTTTTTTGCATGCCGTCCATGAAGGCCGGTTTCAGAGACGGCAAAGCAGCGATTGTCGCCGAACGGGACTCCCCCGCCCGCTCCGGCACCGTCACGTTCGCAATATCGAGCGGCTCTACCTGGATGTCTTGGAAATCATCGGCGCGGAACGCGCGTTTCACCGCGACTTCATCAATTTCGCCGTCCCACTTCCGGTAAACTCCGGGCTCCGTCGGCGCGGCGGCCAGCTTGGGAGCAGTGGTGACAGCCATCACGAACAAAAAGAGCAGCGGGAAGCTTCGAACATTCATTGCGACCAAGGTGCGATAATCTCAGCCACGCGACAAGCGCGGAGGCGCGCTCGCGATTGATGACGAAAACCAGATCACTCTTCGCCCACGCTTGAGCCCGATCATCAACCCCGCTATCCTCGCCGGCTGTGCATCGTGACTATCACCGTTGGTACTCTCACCGTCTCAATCGCGAGATGGGCGTCGCCGTTTACGGCCATTACGGACTGCCCATCCTCGCCTTTCCGACGAGCGGCGGCGATGAGTGGGAGCAGGAAGGTCAAGGCATGACCCGCACCCTTGGCCCCTATCTCGATGAAGGGCGCATCCGCATCTTCTCCATCAACGGCGTGAACAGCGACACGTTCCAAAACAAGAGCGCCCACCCGTTCCATCGGAGCTGGATGCAGGCGCAATATGACGACTACATCGCGAACGAAGTCCTCCCGTTCATCGGCTCGCAATGCCAGACCGGAGGCATCCCGATCACCACCTACGGAGCCTCGTTAGGCGCTTTCCATGCGGCCAACACCCTCTTCAAACATCCCGACCGCGTGAAGCGCTGCTACGCGCTCTCCGGCGTTTACGACATGCGCGATTCCATGAACGGGATATACGACGACAACTTCTATTTCAATAACCCGGTCGACTACATGGCCAACCAGAACGATCCCTGGTTTCTTCATCAATACGGCAGTTGCGACATCCACCTGGCGACCGGTTGCGGCCCGTGGGAAGTGCCGGGCCCGACCTATCGCATGTCAGAAGTGCTGAGCAACCGCGGCATCGCGCATCATTTGGACGACTGGGGTCCGAAAGGCGGCCACGAATGGCCCTACTGGCACCACCAGATGTGGGAATACGTCGGCGCGCACTTCTAGGCTCTCTCGGGTTTCGCCCTTGCCCCGAGGCATCGGATTCCTCGCTTCTCGACCGGACCGGTTACGCGAATCCGGAGAGCGACACGTTGTTCAGGAAAGCGTTAAGATCGCAGAAGAACAAACCGAGCGCTTGAATGGATGCGGGCGCGGCGAGAGCGAACAGTTTGCTTCGGCTCTTGACCTTCAACTTCTTGAAGACGGAATGGAGCTGCGCCTTCACGGTATGGACGCTCGTCCCGAGCTGCCGGGAAATGCCGTCGTTGCTGTAACCTGCGCAAACGAGCTGGGCGATTTCTCTCTCGCAGGTCAGAGACGGCCGAGCGAGCCCAAATGATCGACCGCGATGGGCGGATTCTTGGCGGCCCCTCCGGCCGCAGGGCGCGGTTGGAAGCGAAACAAGAAAAACGGTTTGATGAGGGGAAAGTTTCTCTGTCGCACCATGCCATCTGCCGGGAACCCCTCCCCTGAGGATGCTCGATTTCGGGTTCCTCCTTCGCTAGCGCCGCGCGGCCAGCCGCGTCGGCTTTCTCCCACACTTCGATGCGCCCCCGGCAGAACCCCGCCAGATCCGGCAGGAGCGCACGGCGTCTGGCCTGGCTGTAAATGCGGGCATGCCCCTCGCCCATTTCCCAGCCCGTGCGCGCTTCCAGCCCGACCGCGCTTTCGCAGATGATTTTTCACACAGGATCATCGGCAGCGGCAGAGGTTTGAAAATGCTGGTCACAGGTGCTTTTGCGCCACCATCCGTCGAATCGAGATGACCCGGCAAAAGGCAGAAACGAGAACACCCATATACGTGACTCACGTATAGCCCGAACACATCGCGAATCGTCAAGTGTCTAGCGCCGGAGTTCTGAAATCGCAGGGAAGGGTTCACTTTTTCTATACGTGAATTACGCATAGCGCCAACTCACGGTCATTGAATCGGATCGGAGCGCGCGATGGCGGCGTTCGGGATGTATTGAGACCGCATGAAATCGCTGACCGAACATCTCTGGTTCGAAGTGTCCTGCGTCGGAACAGGCTTGTCGTAGTGCGAAATGGCGATAACAAATTTGCAGCTCTTTGCTAGTTTTTCTCATGCCAAACATTCCGGGCCTGCGCAGTTGCTACGACAAAGTTGGCCGCCACATTTATTTCGGGCGAATGCTGGACAAGATCCGCCTGCACGCCGCGGGTCAGCTCCCGCAGGATTACCAAGAGAACCTGGGCGACGCACAATTCTTCACTCTCGATGGACGCTGCTGCCGCTTCCTCGGCGTGCCCTACTCCGAGATCAAGAGCCGCACCCTCGCCGGCGAAGCCGATGAGTCCGTGCTGACCTGGGCGCACGCCCACGGCACCCCGCGCACCGACGAAGAATGCCACGTCTGGAATCGCTTCATCGCCAAGCTCGGCTGGCGCGACGAACGCAGCCACGTCCTTCCCGAGCGCATCCGGGAAAGCGGTCTCACCGGCAAACCCATTGAGACCCTTATCGACCACATCGAATTCGACGAAGGTCGCGATCCCGTCGCCGACCGGAGTTGGGAAAAAATCTGAGAATCTTCCAGCGTTTCAGTTTAGCTTCGCCTACGGAGGAACCAGTCAGCGTCTCAGCTTTCCAAAAACGAAGGCCATCGGGAAAGAAGTGGGCCAGCCAATTGCGATCGAGCTACGCGAGCGGCTTTCGTGAAACGCGCAGGCTGCCGCCAAGAGCGCAAAGAGTGAGCACTAACCCCTACACTTCCGTGGCA
>JBBSLW010000177.1:0-5857 GCA_038233495.1 Chthoniobacterales bacterium
CCTTGCGATTGCACATACAGGTTCACAGCGATCAGGACGACGCCGGCCAGGAGCAAAAGGCCACCGAGCAGCCAGAGCAAAAGCCGGCCAAGTTTTTTCACCGGGGACAGTTACGCAGCGCGGGATTGAAGAAAAGATGAAACCCGCCTAACAAGTTTAATCTCTTGAACCGGACCTGCGTCATTTTGAACCCGAGCGCGCGGAGCGAGCGCGCCCGGCGCTGGAGCGAGCGGCTGCGTGCGATCTGCGGCGACGCCTTTTTTTGCGCGACGACCCGGGCGGGCGAGGCCGAACACCTCGCGCGGCAGGCGGTGGCGGATGGGTATTCCCAGATCGTCGCGGCCGGCGGCGACGGCACGATCCACGAAGTGGTGAACGGCATTGCCGGATCGGACGCGGCTCTCGGCCTCATGCCGATGGGGACGATGAACGTCTTCGCGAACGAGCTCGGCCTGCCCGCGAATGATCTCGGGCGCTGCTGGGACATCATTTGCGCGGAGAAAACCAGGCTGATCGATCTGCCGACCGCGAACGAAAAATATTTTATGCAACTGGCCGGGGTCGGCCTCGATGCGCAGGTCGTGAAAGAGACGAGCCGGAATTTTAAACGCAACTTCGGTCCGCTCAGTTATCTCATTTCCGCGGCGCAGATCGCGGCCCGGCGTCCCCCGCGGTTGTTGATCGAGTCCGAAGACGCACTGACCGAGGAAGGCTCGTTTGTCCTCGTCGGCAACGGGCGGCTTTACGGCGGGCCGTTCCCTTTTTTCAAACACGCGGTGCTCGATGATGGCCTGCTCGACGTGCTCGTCTTCAAGCAGCTCGGTTACCTAGAGCTGATGAAATATCTGCAGAACGTAATTTTCACTTCCGACATCACGACGCGCGAAGTGGAATATTTTCAGACCCGGCGCCTGCGGGTGAGTAGCCTCGAGGAGGTCCCGGTCGAGCTCGATGGCGAATTGAACGGAAGCTGCCCGGTAGAGTTCGCGATGAAACCGGGCCAGCTCAAAGTGCTGGCGCCACTATAGAGCTGCATTCGGACCTTGCCGTGGTTGCGGGCTTCCCTGGATTCCCAATGACAACCGGAAGCGTTTAGGATAATTTCAACGCATGCGCTTGTCCGGTCGAAAAGCTTCTTCCTTCGCGCCGCGCTGGACATCGCGGCAGCGCTGCGCCCTGCTTTCGCTGATCGGGCTTAACCTCTTTGTCTTTATCGCGCAGCAGGTGATCGAGGCTTCGCAGCCGGCGCTCGTTCCGGTTTATCTCGGCTTAAGTTATTTTGGGATCGATCAGGCCTATGCCTGGCAATTCCTGAGCGCGATGTTTTTGCACGCCGGGCTCATCAGTTTCGTCGGCGGGATGATTGTTCTTTATGTCATCGGTCGCGACGTCGAGTCGATCCTTGGGCAAAAACATTTCGTCTACCTTTACCTTTGCGGAGCGGTCGGCGGCGAACTCGGGCACCTCTTTCTCATGCCCTCGACCACCGTCCTGCTCGGCGCGTCGGGTGGCATCGCCGCGATCGTGATGGCGCTTGCGGTCATCCTCCCGGAACTGGAATTGACCGGCTCGCTCTTCTTCGTCCTCCCGATCAACCTCAAGACAAAACATCTCGCCTACGGACTGCTCGGGCTGGGCGCGATTCTGCTCGTTTTCGCCCGCCAGGGCATTGTGAGTCACAGCGCTCTTCTGGGCGGCGCGGGCGCGGGCTGGCTTTACGCGCATTTGCTCGGGTTCGGGCGGCCTTCCTTTCTCCAGCGCACCCTGCAGCGCCGGCGCCTCGCGCACCAGCGCCGGGCCCAGATGTCGTTCGATGAGTTTGTGACCGAGGAAATCGATCCGCTCCTGGAAAAAATCGCGCACAGCGGTCTGGCCAGCCTGACCCGGAGCGAGCGGCGCACCCTCGCGCAGGTGCGCGAAAAGCTGGCCGAACCCCCGCAATAGCGTGGCGGTGGCCGACTCGTTAGGCGAGAGTTCCCGCAGCATTCGTCCGGCCCAGGTGGAGCGCACCCTGGCCGCGATCGAGGCGAACTGGCCGGCTGGCGCCCCCTCCTTTGCCGGGACGATCGCCGACTTTCCGTTAGGCAGGGAAGCGCTCTACCACCTGCTCGCCGTCTCCAGCATCTGCGGCGCGCGCCTCGCACAGCACCCCGAGATTCTGCTCTGGCTGGCCCAGCCCGAGACCTGCGCCGACCGCCGCGGCTACGGCCACATGATGACGGACCTGCACAATCTCGCGGGCAAGGAGTCGATCGCGGCCAGCAATTTTCGCCTGCTCCGGCTCTGGAAAGGCCGCGAGATGGTGCGCCTCGCCCTGCGCGAGGTTACGGAAACCGCACCGCTCGAGGAGACGCTGATCGAGCTCTCGCAACTGGCCGATATTTGCCTAACGACGGTCTACGAGCACTGGGACGCGGAGTTGCGCCAGCGCCTCGGCGCGCCCGAGACGCCGTTCGCGGTCATCGGGGTCGGGAAACTGGGCGGCCGGGAATTGAATCACAGCTCTGATGTCGACCTCATTTTCGTCTATCGCGACGAAGGGCAGCTGACCGCCCAACTGAACTATCACGAATGGTTCACCCGGCTCGGGAACAGGATCATCGAGACCTTTGCCGCCTCCGACCCGGCGGGCGCGCTCTTCCGGGTCGATCTGCGCCTGCGGCCGGAAGGGAGCCTCGGGCCGCTCGTGCGCTCGCTCGAGAGCATGGAAAATTATTACGCCGGCTTCGGCGAAATGTGGGAGCGGCTCGCTCTTATCAAAGCCCGCTGGATCTGCGGCGACCGCGAACTGGCTTACGACTTCCTGCGCCAGCTCCAGCCCTTCGTTTTTCCGAAAAGCCCGACCCCGGATCTGCTCGACGAAGTGGCCGCGATCAAGCGCCGGATCGAGCGCGACATCGTGGGCTACGAAGAACGGGAGCGGAACGTGAAACTCGGGGTGGGCGGGATTCGCGAGATCGAGTTCGTCGTCCAGGCGTTGCAGCTGCTGCACGCGGCGCGGCATCCGTTTCTGCAGGAAGCGAGCACGCTGCGCGCGATTCGCGGTCTGGCCGAGCTGGAGTTTTTGCCTAACGAGGACACGGCGAAGCTCGATGCGGCCTACCGGTTCCTGCGCCGGGTCGAGCACCGGCTCCAGATCGAGGCCGAGCAGCAGACTCACACTGTGCCGGCAGAAGGAGAATCGCTCGTTTCCCTGGCCCGGAGTCTCGGCTTCGAGGCGAGCGAGCAACTGATCGCCACCCTGCGCGAACGAATGGAGGCCGTGCGCACCATCTTCGAGCGGGTCGTGGGCGAGACTGCGCCGGGCAAGGAAACACCGGTCGCCGATTACGGAAACTTTCGCGACGAAGCGCAGGCCGCCCGCACCCTCGCGCAGCTTGGGCAGGGCGCGGCGGGCTTCCATGTTGCGCCGCGCACCCGGCAGATTTTTCGGAAACTCCGGCCGCTCCTCCTCACCTGGCTGGGGCGCGTGGCCGATCCTGATACGACCCTGATTCAATTCGTCCGCTTTGTGGAGGCGTATGGTTTTCGCAGTCTGCTCTTCGAATTGCTGGCGGCGAATCCGCGCCTCCTCGAGCTGCTCGTGAAAACTTTTGACGCGAGCGAGGCGGCGGGGGGCTGGTTGATCCGGCGTTCGCAGTGGCTCGAGGAACTGACCCGGAGCGGGATGCTCGATCGCACTTTCGACGTGGCCCAGCATCTCGAACGTCTCAACTCGTTAGGCGCAAGCGCCACGGAGCTGGATCCGGTCCGGGTCTATCGGCAGCGCGAGACCCTTCGCATCCTGTTGCGCGATGTGCTCGACCTCGCTCCGCTTCCGCATCTTCTCGCCGAACAGAACGATCTGGCCGAGGCCTGTTTGATTTTCGTCGAGCGTCTCCTCAATCCGGATCAGTCGCTGACCGTGGTTGCGCTGGGGAAATTTGGCGGGCGCGAAATCGGTTACGGCGCCGATCTCGACGTGCTTTTCGTGGGCGAGAACCCGCGGGCCGCGCAAACCCTGATTGCGACGATGGCATACACCGGCGCGGAAGGCCGCCTCGGCCTGCTCGATGCGCGGCTCCGGCCGGATGGCGAGAAAGGGCCGCTCGTCTGTTCGCTCGACACTTTCCGCGCCTACTACGCGAGTCGCGCGCAATTCTGGGAAGTCCAGGCGCTGACCCGGGTGCGGGCGATCAGCGGCCCGCTTCGTTTCGATTTCGAGGCCCTGGCCAAGGAGCTCTGGCGCGAGGCGGGGAGCCGTTCCGACCTCGTTAGGCAAATCGAGAACATGCTTGTCCGGATCGCGAACGATCGCGGGAGCGGGAACGACTTCTTCGATTTCAAGACCGGGATCGGCGGAATGATCGAAGCCGAATTTCTCATCCAGGGCCTGCAGATGCGGCATCGCGTCTGGGAGCCGAGTTTCCTGGCCGCAGTCACGGAGCTGGCTTCGCGAAAAATTCTCGAGCACCGCGATGCGGAAAGTTTGCGCAACGCCTACACCTTTCTGCGCCGCTGCGAATCGGTGTTGCGCCGCTGGCAGTTCCGCAGTGTCGCGACCCTTCCGGTGGCGCGGGAAGAGGAAGAACGTTTCGCGAGCCGGATGAAATTCGCGACGATCGAAAACTTTCGCGCGCCTTACAGCGGGGCGCGGGAAGTCATCCGTTCGTTGCGCCTGCGTTACCTGGTCGAATAAGGGCGGGGGGTCCGAGGTCAGGAACCGAAGCCGAGGAGCCGCGCGAGGCCGGCCAGGATCCAGAAGCTGACGGCCAGACTAACGAGCAAGAGAAAAGCGAGTGCGACGAGAACGAAGGCGACGAAAATCCAGTCGCTCTTGCTCGAACGGCGCGGCGCGGCGGTGTGCTGGCGGAGGAGATCGTAATTGCGGGCGTTCGACTTGAACCAGAAGGAAAAAGCGTCGCCGATGATCGGGATGATCCCGATCGCTTCGTTGATCAGGATATTGAGCGACATCCGGGCGAGGAAGATTTTGGGGAGTCCGCGACGCGCGGCGGCGATCAGCGCCATGGCCGAGATGACGGCGGAGCCGGTGTCGCCAATGCCGGGGAAGAGGCCGAGCAAGGGATCGAGTCCGAACCGGAATTTGGTCCCGGGGACGCGGAGGAAGTTGTCCATGATGAGGGCGAGCCAGCGGAAAAGCGGCTCGAGCTCGGCACGCTTTTTCTTTTCCTCGGGTGGGAGGACTTCCCACTCGAGTTCCTCGGCGGCGGTGGATTTTGGCATTGCGTTGGGAAGATAGCGCAAGCTTCCGGCTTGCCGCCTCGAATTACGCAGGCGGCAAGCCCGCGCGACCGCAGAACCCTTTAACCCGGAATCTCTTTTAGCATCTGCGCGTTGGTCGGGAATTTCTTCACGAACATGAGCAGACGCTCGATCGCCTCGACCGGCTTGTGTCCGGCGAGACCGCGGCGGATGAGATTGATCTTGTCGAGCTCCCACGGCTGGAGGAGCAACTCCTCGCGGCGCGTGCCGGAGAGGAAAATATCGACCGCCGGGTAGGTGCGCTGGTCACTGATCTTGCGATCGAGGACGAGCTCCATGTTGCCGGTGCCTTTGAATTCCTGGAAGATGAGTTCGTCCATCCGGCTGCCGGTTTCGATCAACGCGGTCGCGACGATCGTGAGGCTGCCGGCTTCCTCGGTGTTACGCGCGGCTGCGAAAAGTTTGCGTGGAATTTCCATCGCGCGGGCATCGATGCCGCCGCTCATGGTGCGTCCACCGCCGCCGGTCGCGTTGTTAAAGGCGCGGGCGGTGCGGGTGATCGAGTCGAGCAGGATGAAGACGTCCTTGCCCGCTTCGACGAGACGCTTGGCGCGCTCGATCGCGAGCTGCGCGATGCGGGTGTGGCTCTTGA
>JBBSLW010000178.1:0-5851 GCA_038233495.1 Chthoniobacterales bacterium
GAAGTCGGCGCCCGCACGATCCGCTGGAGAGTAGCGCGTTGGGTTGGATCAATTTCAAGAGCCTGAATCGGTCGTGCCATCCTGCCACAATGAACCTCTTCTTTGTTGTGTCCAGCTATTTCGTGAACGCTAGACTAGAGGGCGGGGCAGCGAGAAAGAACCCGGCGAGTTTCGCCGCTCACAGAACTGGTTTGGAGGAACCCGGCCGGGCAACGCCACTTTCGTGCCGCCGCCTCCAGATTACGTCATGGAGTGCCTAGGCGCGCTAGAGAACTTCATTCACGATGAGCCAATGAGGACGCCGCTTCTGATCAAAGCGGCTCTCTCGCACGTACAGTTTGAAACAATTCATCCGTTTCTTGACGGTAATGGTCGGGTCGGGCGGCTGCTGGTCTCTTTTCTCCTCTGTGCCGAGGGCGCAATGAGGCAGCCGATTTTCTATCTCAGCCTCCATTTCAAGAAAAACCGAAAACAATACTATGATCTGCTACAAGAGGTGCGGCTCCAAGGCGATTGGGAAAAATGGCTTGCGTTCTTCCTTCAGGGCGTGCAGGAGACGGCTGATGAAGCAGCCTCCACCGCGCGGCGTCTAATGGCACTAGCCGTTATCGATGAGCAGAAAATTAAAACTCTAGGTCGCCCAGCCGGCTCGGCACTGCGAGTCCACGCCTTCTTTCAGCGCCAGCCCCTTGCCTCGATCGCCGCCGCCGCGGAATTCTCAGAGCTTTCATTTCCTGCCGTTACCACCGCGCTCAATCATCTGCAAAAGCTGAAGATCGTTGCCGAAATCACAGGGAAACAACGGAGCCGACTCTTTGCTTATAAGCGAAGAGACCGAGCCTCTTTGATAATCGTGATCCATCCCGAAATTTTCTGAAAATCCGCATACTTGCAGACAACCGAGCAGCGAAACCTGTCGCCGGTGAAATCGCATCTGTCGGTCATCATTCCCGCGCTCGATGAAGAAGAGCCCATCGGCGCGGTGGTGCGGGCTTGCCTGGCGACAGGTTTGCCCAACGAAGTCATCGTGGTCGATAACGGCAGCACCGATGCGACCGCGGCGCGTGCCATGGCAGCCGGCGCGAGAGTCGTCCCGGCGCGGCGCGGGTATGGGCGGGCCTGCGCGGCCGGGATCGCGGCCGCGGACGAGCTCTCGGAGATCCTCGTTTTTCTCGATGGCGACGGGAGCGATTGCCCCGAGGAGATGGAACTTCTCGTTAAGCCAGTGGCGGATGGATCGGCCGATTTCGTCATCGGCTCGCGCGTCCGCGGGGAGCGCGAAGCGGGAAGCATGAATCTGCAGCAGGTCGTCGCCGGACGCGCCGCCGGGTTCCTCCTCCGCATGCTTTACCGGGTGCGCTACACCGACATGGGGCCATTTCGCGCCATTCGCCGCAGCGCCCTCGAGCGCCTCGGGATGCGGGAAGAGACTTTCGGCTGGAATCTCGAGATGCAGATGCGCGCGGCCCGGGCCGGCCTGCGCATCCTCGAGATTCCGGTGAAGCATCGTCGCCGCGCCGGTGGCGAATCGAAAGTCTCCGGGACGTTGCGCGGAACGTTCGTGGCCGGCGGGCGAATCCTGACCACCTTTATCCGCGTCGCGCGAGAGCCGCAAAAATAGCGGAATAAGCGGCTGCTCCCGCCGCTCTCCTTTTCATGAGCACACCGGCAAGTGGCTGGAAGCTGGCGGGCCTCGGCCTTCTCGCCGGCGTGGTCGCCGGCCTCGTGATGACGGTGGTCATGCTCCTTCTGGCCTGGCTTTTCGGCTTCGCGACTCCGCTCGTTCTCCTCGGGGATCGCCTCTCAGTTTTCATCCCGCCGGGGCCTTTCCTCGCGCTGATGGGGACGCGTCGGCGGTTACGATCACCTCAAGCAGCTCGGAGTCGGCGCGACCATCGTGGGCCAGATCGTGGTCGGCGCCCTTGGTGGCCTGATCTACGGCCTAACGATGCGGCGCCGCGACAACTCTTCCGCACTTGCGACCCTGGCGGCTTTCTTTCTTCTCCCGTTCTTCGCCTCCCTCGCGCTCCTTTGGCCGGTCCTCGGCACGCATTATCACGGCTATCCGATTCGCCCCGCGACTTTTTTTACCCTCCTCGGCCTGGCCTTCGCCTTTCTCGCTTTCGAACGCACCCTCGTCCTGTCTTTTCGTTTTCTCACCGCGTCGCGGGCCGCGTCGGAGGATTTGGAATACTCGCCCGCGATCGGGCGCCGCGCCCTTCTCCTTGGCGGGCTCGGCCTGCTCGTGGCCGGAGGTGGGGCGGCAATCGTGCGCCGGCTTTTCCAGGTCGCAACCTTTAGCTACGACGGCACCCAGTACAAGGGCGCGGGAGTGGAGGCGATCACGCCTAACGACAAGTTCTATTGCGTGACCAAGAACGTGGTCGATCCCCGGGTCGAGGAATCACTCTGGTGGCTCGAGATCACCGGGCTGGTGCGCCAGCCGCAGAGCTACGATTTGGCCCGGCTCCAGGGGCTCCCCGCCATCACCCAGGAGACCACCCTGATGTGCATCAGCAACGGTCTCGGCGCCGGTCTCATGAGCAACGCCCGCTGGCGTGGAGTCTCGTTAGGCAGTTTGCTCGAGAATGCCGTGCCGCTCCCGGGGGCGGTCAAGGTGCGGCTCCACGGGGTCGATAATTACAGCGACACCTTCCCGCTGGGGAAGGCGCTGGAACCGACCACCCTCATCGCCTACGAGATGAATGGCGAGCGCCTGCCCGATCGCCACGGTTTCCCGGCCCGGGCCGTCGTGCCCGGGTATTTTGGCGAGAAGCATGTGAAATGGATCACGCGCATCGAGCTGACCGGCGCGGAGGCAGAAGGGTTTTACGAAAAACAGGGCTGGGGGCCGAACTTCATCGTCCCGACCCGGGCGCGGATCGATCAGCCGGACGACTTTGGCTGGTTCAGCCTAACGAGCGCGCCCGGCGGGATCCCGCTCCGGGGCATAGCCTTCGCGGGCGACCGCGGTGTTTCCCGGGTCGAGGTGAGCGCGGATGACGAAAAGACCTGGCAGGCCGCGAGGATTGATTACCGGGGGACGAAGTTGACCTGGGTGCTCTGGAGTTACGATTGGCGGCCGCCTGGGCCGGGCGAGTATCGTCTCACCGTGCGGGCGACGGACGGGAACGGCGCGGTGCAACGGCTGGAAAAAGAGCGCGGGCCGTTCTCGGGCACGACCGGCTTGCACAAGATCACGCTCTATCTTGCTGCCTAACGAGCCCGCGTTCGTCTGCTCAAGCTGTCATCCCGAACCGCCGCAGGACGGAGAGGGATCTCTCCAATGCAATGGACGCTTCCATCTGTAAGGGCAAACGCGGATTCCAGTTGTGAGATCCCTCTCCGCGCTCCGCCGGATCGGGATGACAGCATCGGAAGACGGAGAGGGAGCCCGATGTCGTCGGCCTTGAATCGCCATGCAGTGCGTGTCTCGCTGGATCGTGACCAACTCGTCATCGCTGGCATTTCGCGCACCATGCAGTGGTGCGGCCACCGATCGTGGCCCGGCGCAGGGTGCTACCGTCGCGCGGGCATTTACCGCCGGCTTTCCAGCGTTCGTGCAACAGCCAATTCTTCGGCGGGTCGGAATCATCGTGGCCGATCGTCTGGAGCGCGGCCCGCGCGACGAAGCGCGTCGTCCGCCAGAGAGCATCGAGCTTTGCTGCACTCAGTTTCCCGGCCGGCGTGCGAGGATTGATCCTCGCCCGCCAGAGAATTTCATCGGCCATCCAGTTTCCGACTCCTGGAAATCCGGCCTGGAGCAGGAGAACGGCCTTGATCGGCGCGCGGGCGTGTCGCCTAACGAAACCCGTTATCGCCTCCCGCGTGAATTCCCGGGAATGAATTTCCGGCCCGCCCGCGGCCCACCATTCCGGCGCTTCCTTTCCATGATGAAAACGCACCCGGCCAAAAAGCCGCACGTCGCTAAAAACGAGCGCTCGCCTTCTCTGCCGGAGGACGAGATGATCGTGTTTCTCGAGCGCAAACTTCGCCGCCTCGAGCCGCAAATTGCCGCTCATCCCGAGATGAATCCCGAGCCAGTTCTCGCCTTCGAAGCGAAAGAGCATCTGCTTCCCGCGCGTGGCCGAGGAAAGCAGTTTCCGCCTAACGAGTCGGCGCGCGAGTTCCTCCGGATCGCTCCCGCGGAAGATCCGTTTCGCGCCGTGCAAATCGACCGCGACGATCTTTTCGCCCAGGCCGGCGTCCCAACGTTTCCGAAAATATTCGACCTCGGCCAGCTCCGGCATGGGCGGAGACTAGAACGGCCACGCGGGCCACGCCACTCTTGCAATCGCCCTTCGCGCCAGCGATGAAACTGACACCCCGATGCCCGAGAAGTTTCCAGTCGCGATCATCCAGCAGTCCCCGGTTTTCATGGATCTCGCCGCGAGCATGGAAAAAGCCTGCACGCTGATCGAAAGCGCAGCGCGAAACGGCGCGCAGCTCGTCACGCTCGGCGAAACCTGGCTGCCCGGTTATCCGGCCTGGCTCGATTATTGTCCCGACGTGGCGCTCTGGGATCACGCGCCGACGAAGGGAGTCTTCGCGCGGCTCCGGCAGAACAGCGTGCTCGTTCCCGGCCCGGAAACCGCGCGCCTTGCGCAGCTGGCGGGCGATCGCCGGCTCACTCTCGTGATCGGCGTGAACGAGCGGGTCGAGACCGGCCCGGGCAACGGCACGCTTTACAACAGCCTCCTCACTTTTGACGTCGAAGGCCGCCTCGCGAATCATCACCGCAAACTCGTCCCGACCTACACCGAGCGGCTCGTCTGGGGCGAAGGCGACGGCGGCGGGCTCGACTCGGTGCCGAGCCCGGGCGGCCGGGTTGGCGGGTTGATTTGCTGGGAACATTGGATGCCGCTGGCCCGGCAGACACTCCACGTGGCGGGGGAAGCCATTCACGTCGCGGTCTGGCCGACCGTGCATGAAATGCATCAGCTTGCGAGCCGGCACTACGCGTTTGAAGGACGCTGCTTCGTCCTCGCCGCCGGGCTCGTGATGCGGGTGAAAGAGTTGCCGGCAGAACTCGGTCTCCCGCCGAAAATGGCCGAGCGGCCGGACGATTTCGTTCTCCGGGGCGGGAGCGCGATCATCGGACCGGACGGACGCTACCTGGTCGAGCCGATCTTCGACAAGGAAACCACGATTACCGCCGAGCTCGACCTTGCCGCGGTCGACCGCGAGAAGATGACGCTCGATGTCACCGGCCATTATCATCGCCCCGACGTTTTCGATTTCGCCCTGCGCAAGAACCGTTAGGCAAAAGCCGCCGCGCGATTAGATCGGCTGCGGCCTCCATGCTACCCTTGGCCCGCATGGAGAAAGTCATCATTGTCGGAAGTGGTTGCGCTGGCCTGACCGCGGCCATCTACGCCGCCCGCGCTAAACTGAGTCCGCTCGTCCTGGAAGGCGGGCAACCCGGAGGCCAGCTCTCCACCACCACTTTGGTGGAAAATTTTCCCGGTTTTCCCGAGGGCATCGATGGCCCGCAGCTCGTCATGAACATGCACAAGCAGGCGGAGAATTTCGGCGCCCGTTTTTCCTACGCCGTGGCGACGGATTTTGAGATGGCCGGCGACCACATCCGCCTGAAGGCCGATGACGAATGGCTCGAGACGCAGGCGCTGATCATCGCGAGTGGCGCTTCCGCGCGCTGGCTCGGCCTGGAGAATGAGGAAAAGCTGATCGGCCATGGCCTCACGAGTTGCGCGACCTGCGACGGCGCCTTCTATCGCGACGTCCCGGTCTGCGTGATCGGCGGGGGCGACTCCGCGGCCGAGGAAGCGCTTTTCCTGACCCGGTTCGCCTCGAAAGTTTACCTGATCCATCGGCGCGATCAGTTGCGCGC
>JBBSLW010000179.1:0-5828 GCA_038233495.1 Chthoniobacterales bacterium
AAAGCAGGCGCACCTCGTGGCGGGTCACGCCTAACGAGCGCAGAATCCCGATCTCGGTCCGGCGCCGGATGACGGAGGCCTCGATCGTGTTGTAGATCAGGAACATCCCAACGAGGAGCGAGACGAGACTCATCGCCTGCAGGTTGAGCTGGAAACCGGCCAGCATTTTGCCCACCTGCTCCCCGCGCTGGGCGGGCGGCGCGACGGTCAGGTCCGGCGGCAGTTCGTGTTTCAAAGCGGCGGCGATTTTCTGCGGATCGGCGCCCTCGGCCAACCGAAGCGAGATGGAGTCGAGCGTGCCGCGCCGGCCGAGTAGTTCCTGGGCCCAACCGATGTCCATCGCGGCGAAGTGTGGATTGGCGTTCGCGCTCGTCCCGCGGGTGCGAAGGAGGTAGCCTATCGTCAGGCGCCTGGTTTCGCCGTTGATCTGCGCGTTCACTTCGTCGCCCGCGCGGAGCTGATGCGCCCGGGCCAGTTCTTCACTCACCGCCACGGTGCGCGGGCCGCGCAGCCAGGGCTGAAAATCGAATGCCCCAGCTTCGAAACCGGTCAGGTCGAAAGTGCGAAATGCCTCATTCGTGAGGACATCAATCCCAAGGAGGTCGAGGTATTCGCCCCGGAAATCCGGCAGGCTGACAATTCCCCTAACGATCGGCGTGGCCGCGATCACGCCGGCCTGCCGCGCTACGATCGGGTAGAGATCGTCGCGCAGGTTGCCGGCCGGCGCCCGCACTTCGAGCTGGGCTTTGCCCGCGACGACATCGACGCTCGCCTCGAAAGCGCGGTTGGCGCTGTGGTTCGCGATCTGGATCGCGAGATAGAGCGCCACACCGAGCGCGACGGTCGCGACGTTGAGCGCCGCGAGGAGCGGATGCTGCGCCAGGTAACGAAGGACGTGCCAGCGGAAAAGTCGGGAGTATTGCGCGATCAAAGGTCCTGAGAAGATGCGGAGAAAATTCCCGGCCGCGAATGTGCGGGACTAAGGAAGAAGGATTGCCGGAAGCTCTGTCGGCACGTTAGAATGGTCCTCATGGAAGCAAACGATCGCCCGGTTTTTCTCCCCGTCGTTCTCGGCACCTCGCGCCAGGGGCGACGGAGCGAGCCGGTGGCGCGCTTCGTGTTTGATCAGGTCGCACAGCGGACGGATGTGACGACGGAGTTCATCGATATCCGGGAAATTCCTCTCACGAACAACGATGTGGGTGAAGCGATCAAGGATTCGAAATTTTCCGCGACCACGATTCCGCGCCGACGGGCTGATCCTGGTCGTCCCGGAGTATAACCACAGTTTTCCGGGGCTCCTCAAACACGTGCTCGACACCAACCTCGACGAATACATTCACAAGGCGGTCGGGGTTTGCGGGGTCTCGGCCGGGCCTTTCGGAGGCGCGCGGATGATTCAAAATCTTCTTCCGGTGCTGCGCGAGCTCGGGCTGGTGGCGATTTTCACGGACCTCCACTTCGGGATGGCGGGGAAGTTGTTTGACCCGGCGAGCGGCGAAATCACCGACCCGGCCTACGTCCGACGGGTCGGAAAATTTGTCGACGAACTCGTTTGGATGGCGCGGGCCTTGCGCTTTGCGCGTGAGAATTTCCTGGCGGCCTAACGAGGCGGCCGAAGCGAGTGCTGCGGCGCGCCCGGCATGATCTCGATCTCCGGCGCTCATGAAGCAATTGCCAGAAGCGTTCAATTTGCGATTGCGGTTTGCCCGTTTCGGGCGACAAATTTTAGCTCGCGCAACGCACCGCTAGCTCAATTGGCAGAGCAGCTGACTCTTAATCAGCGGGTTGTTGGTTCGATTCCAACGCGGTGCACGCTCACTCCGCTTTCCTGGGAGCGTCTTCGGGAAAGAGATCGCCATCGAGGTATTGCTGCGCGATCGGCATCCGGCGTCCGACCCCGAAAGCGCGACTCGTGACCTTGATCCCGGGCGCGGCTTGGGCGCGTTTGTATTCGTTGAGATCGACCCGGCGCTGGATCCAGCGCACGGTCTGCTCGTCGAAGCCGCGCGCGATGATCTCGGGGCCGCTCTGGTTTTCCTCGACGTAAAGCTGGAGGATCTGGTCGAGCACGTCGTAGGGCGGGAGCGAATCCTGGTCGACCTGGGCGGGCTTCAGCTCCGCGCTCGGCGGCTTCTCGATCGTGGAGCGGGGGATGATTTCGCGGTCGCGATTCATCCAGCGCGCGAGCTCGTAGACGAGGGTCTTGGGGACGTCGCTGATGACGGCGAGGCCGCCCGCCATATCGCCGTAAATCGTGCAATAGCCGACCGCGAGTTCGCTCTTGTTGCCGGTGGTGAGGAGGAGGTGCCCGAACTTGTTCGAGAGCGACATCAGGATCATCCCGCGCAGGCGCGACTGCATGTTTTCTTCCGTCGTGTCCTCGGGCAGGCCGGCGAAAACTTCCTTGAACTGCGCCTTGAAAGTGGCGAAGGCGTCGCCAATCGGGATTTGCAGGCAGCGGATGCCGAGGTTGTGCGCGAGGGCGAGCGCGTCCTCGATGCTGCCGGGCGAGGAGTAGGGGCTGGGCATGGAAACGCCGACGACGTTCTCCGCCCCTAACGACTCGACGGCGAGCGCGGCCACGACCGCGGAATCGATCCCGCCGCTGAGGCCGAGGACGGCGGTTTTGAATTTGCACTTCGCGAGGTAATCGCGCACGCCTAACGACAGCGCGCCGTGCAGTTCGGCCAGCGGGTCGGCCGGGGGGAGGGCGAGCGCGGCGCTCGTCTCCGTCTCGACGATCGCCTCGGCGGCGACGAAGGAAGGAAGCTGCGCGATCAATTCGCCGCCGGCGTTAAAAGCGATCGAGCTGCCATCGAAAACGAGCTCGTCGTTTCCGCCCACGACGTTGCAGTAAACGATCGGGCGGCCGTGTTCGCGGGCGAGGGCGGCGACCATTTCGCGGCGGATCTTCAGTTTGCCCAGGCCGAAGGGCGAAGCGCTCAAGTTGACGATGATCTCCGCGCCTTTGGCCGCGAGGCCGGCGACCAGCGCGGTGTCGTAAAGCGCGCGCGGCAAATAATCATGGGTCCAGATGTCCTCACAGATGGTGATCCCGATCCGGCGGCCGGCGATGGTAAAGACTTCGCCACCGTTCCCGGGCTCGAAATAGCGGTCCTCATCGAAGACGTCGTAGGTGGGCAGGAGCGTCTTGAAGCTTTTCCGAATCGGCTGCCCGCGCTCGAGGAGAGCGGCGGCGTTATGGAATGGTTTGCCGTGACCGGTATTCCGATCGACGTAGCCGACGAGGAGCGGGATCGGGCCGATCGCGGCGTGCAGGCGCTCCACGACCTCGAGGTTCTGTGGGACGAAACGGGACTTGAAAACGAGATCCTGCGGCGGGTAACCGGTCGTGGCCAGTTCGGGCGCGAGGACAAGCTCCGCGCCGCCGGCGGCGAGCCGCTCGTAGGCGCCCAGGATTTTGTCAAAATTGCCCCGGAGATCGCCGACGGTGGGATTGATCTGGGCGATGCCGATCCTCATGCTTCAGCGGCAGGTTAACTGCGCGCCTGCCGGGGGCAATGGCTTTCCGATCAATGCGCGACAAGCGCAGTGTTGTCTTTTTTGTAGCCGGCGTTAAGCGCGTCATCCGCGCCTTCGACGAAGACTTTGCCCCACTGGATGAGACAGGCGGCGAGGAAGGCGCAGACCATGCAGACGAGAACTTTTTGGATAAAGGTCGAATGCATTGCACCACTCTAGAGAGCAGGAGCGGTGCCATCATCGCGCCGCCCCGGGGGAAGGAGCGCGCCTACCAAAAGCCCCATTGCCGGGCTGCCATAATCCAGAGGCCGAGCGCGAGATTTGTGAGGACATGGGCCAGGATGCAGGCAGGGAGGCTGCGCGTCCGGCAGGCCACGAGATTGTAGAGCGCGCCGGTAAGGAGCGCGGCCGGCCAGTCGGCCCGGGAATGAGAGAAACCGAAGGCAAGCGTCACGACGCCAAACGAGAGCCAGGAGAAAGCGCCAAATGGGACCGCGGTAAATTTCTCCGAGATCAGGTAGCGGAGCAAAAAGCCGCGCCAGAAAATCTCCTCGACCAGCGGCACGACGATGACGAGCCGGAGAAAACGGAGCGCGAGATTGGCCCAATAAAGCGCGGGCTGCGCGGCCAGCGTCTCCGGGTTGAACCCGACCAGCCGGGGCGGGAAATGGAGGAACTGCTGGGGCGCAATCCAAAGCACGAAAACGAGGAGCGCGATCGTGATGGCGAAAAGCGGGCGCCGGAGCGGGCCAAACTCGTAGTCGCGTCGGAAATAGAAAAGAAGCGCGGCGCAGAGCAGCGTTTGCAGCGGATAGACCCAGAACTCCGGCGCGGAAAGCCAGAGCGACCCGGCCGGGCGCCGCACCAGATCGCCCAGCCCGAGAAGGAGGATGAAGACCAGCATCGGCAGCGCATTGGCAAGCAGCTGGCGCTTTACGGGAACGGGGGCGGGGCCGGGCGACATCGCGCGAAACTAGCCGGACGCGCGAGCGGTGGAAGCAAAAAATGGAACCGGCGGCCGCGTTCGCGCGACCGTTGCGCCGGACCGGGGAATTAGGCAGGATGCCGCCATGCCTGCACCCGAGGAATTCAAGCCCGATCCTCTCCCGAACGACCCCGACGCACTGGCCAAGGCGCTCGAGATCGAGCTGATGATGAAACGCGTCGCCTGGCAGAAAGCGACCGCCCGCCGCGGCACCTGGCGCGCGCTCAGCGTGCTCTTCCTTGTCCTGATCCTGCTCGGCGCGTTGCTCGCCTATTTTTATTTCGTCCCGGCCTTGCGCGAGCGGGAGAAAGCCGCCGCCGAGGTCGAGGCCTCCGACCCCGCTCGTTAGGCGGGGCGCACCGCGGTGAAGCGACTGGCAACGTTTCCGCGAATGTGCGACGGGTGACGACCGGCGCTAAGGGGCGCCCACGTTCCACGATGGGTTTACTGCAGATCGTTCATCTCGAAACCAACGACGCCGATGCCGCGCTCGTCCGCGCGGAGTTGCAAAATGGCGGGCTCGAATGCGAGCTCATCCGCAGCCGGAGCGAGCCCGAGCTGCGGCGGGCGATCGAAGAACAAACCGACATCCTCCTCGCGGAAGCTTCGTCCCCGGATTGCGATGGCCTGCGCGTGCTCCAGCTGGCGCGCGAACGCCGGCCCGATCTTCCGCTCCTCTTCGTCTCGCGCTCGGAAGATGTCGAAAAGGTGGGCGAAGCGCTGCGCGCGGGCGCGACCGATTTCATCGCGAAGGAACATCTTCCCACGCTCGTGCCGGCGATTCGCCGCGTCCTCCAGGAAGCCGAGACGCAGCGCGACCTCGCGCAGACGCGCCAGGAACTCCTGCGCCACGCCGAGCTCCTCGACCTCGCGACCGACGCGATCGTGATCTCCGATGCCGCCGGCAAAATCTCCTATTGGAATCGCGGCGCCGAGCGGTTGTATGGCTGGTCGCGCGCGGAAGCGAGCGGGCAGGAGGTGCACACCCTTTTGCAAACCGGCCCGCCGGAGCAGCTGGCCGCGGTCCAACAGACTTTGCAGAGGCGACAGCATTGGGAAGGCGAGATCCGGCAGCGCCGCCGCGATGGCACCGCGATCGTCGCCTCGACCGGCTGGACGCTGCGCGGCGCAGGCGCCGAGGCCTCGCTCCTCCAGATCAGCATCGAGGTGACGGAGCGAATCAACGCCCAGGAAGCTTTGCGCCAAAGCGAGGAACGCTACCGGCGTTTCGTGGAAGAAGATCTCACCGGCAACCTGATCATGAAAGCCGACGGCGCGGTCGTGACCTGCAACCCGGCTTTTGCCCGCATCTTCGGTTTCGATTCAATCGAGGAAGCGCAGGCCGGCAACTTCCTTG
>JBBSLW010000180.1:0-5820 GCA_038233495.1 Chthoniobacterales bacterium
CCGCGTGCCTCGAGATGGCGCTGGAGCAAATCCTCGAAGAGGTAGGCCCGGAAATTTCCGATGTGCGCGTGGCTGTAAACCGTCGGGCCGCAGGTGTACATCTTGACCGCTCGACCGGCCGGATCGAGCGGTCGAAACTCCTCGAGCTCGCGGGAGTAGGTGTTGAAAAGTCGCAGCGCCATTTTCTAATCTGTCATCCCGATTCGCCGCAGGACGGAGAGGGATCTCTCAATTGCAACCCGCGATAGTTGCGGCAAAGAACGCGTCCCTTCCGGTTGTGGGATCCCTCTCCGCGCTGCGCTGGATCGGGATGACTGTCGGCGGAAGGTCTCGAATGTCGTTAGGCAAGACAATCTATTCATTCTCCTTCACGCTCGCCACCGCCATTGCGGCCATCCCTTCCCCACGCCCGATTGCACCCATTCCTTCGTTCGTCGTCGCTTTGAGCCCGATCCGCCCCGCATCAATCCCGAGCGCTTCCGCAATCTTCCCGCGCATCGCGTCGAGATGCGGTCCGATCTGCGGCGCTTCTGCAATCAGGGTCGCGTCCAAATTCGCCACCCGCCACTTCTGCTCGGCCAGGATTTCTCCGACGCGGCGCAGGATTTCGAGGCTGCTGATCCCGCGGATCGATTCGTCGGTATTCGGAAAATGATGCCCGATGTCGCGTTCGCCGACCGAGCCTAACAACGCATCGGCAATCGCATGACTGAGCACATCCGCGTCCGAGTGTCCTTCCAGTCCGCGCTCGTACGGGATCTCGACGCCGCCGAGGACGAGCCTGCGGCCGGCTGCAAAACGATGGGCGTCATACCCGATGCCAGTGCGAAACATCTCGTTAGGCTAGGAAAGATCGAGCAGCCCGCTTGAGGCCACGATGCTGAATTTGTTCGGCTGATCGCTCCGCGGTTTCATCTCGACCCGGCCGCCCGCCGTTTCCACCAGGAGCAGGCCGGCGGCGATATCCCAGAGACTGATCCCCTGTTCGATGTAGGCATCGAGCCGCCCGCTCGCGACGTAGGCCATGTCGAGGGCGGCGCTGCCTAACATTCGGCACTTGCGCACCCGATGAACCATCTCCTGGAGCAGCGGTAACCCGGCGTTGATCGTCGCGCTCGTCTTGGCGAAGCCGATCGAGAGCACGGCCTCGGCCAAGTCGGCCCGGGTGCTGACGTGAATCTCTTTTCCATTCAACAACGGCGGCTTTCCTTTTTCCCCGGTCCACAATTCGTCGCGCATCGGATCATAGATCACGCCGACGATCACCTCGCTGCGAAATCGGAGCGCGATCGAAACGCAAAAATGCGGGATGCCGAAATAAAAATTCACCGTGCCATCGAGCGGATCGACGACCCATTGATGAGCGCTCGACTGGTCGCCGACGATTCCTTCTTCGCCGTAGAGCACGTGCTCGGGGAATCGCTCGAGCAAAATCTTCGTGATCAAATCCTGCGCCAGGACGTCGACCTCGAGTTTGATGTCGTGTGCGCTGGTGGCGTGGACGGTGAGGGGATTTCCGAAACGCGCGCGGAGCAGTTCGCCCGCAGCGCGGGCTGCTTCGGTGGCGACTTCCAGATAGTGCATCACGCGATTAACCTAACCGATCCTGCATGGCTGCCGCGAAATTTTTTCGGGAGAAAAAGAAACCGGGAGGAGAAAATGAATTCTCCTCCCGGGTTGAAGTTACGATAGCGAAGAACGGAGATGTCACCGCCCTTCTGTGGAGACCGGCGTTAACGTTTCTTTTTGCCGGATGCTTTTTTCTTGGTTGCCACCTTTTTTTTGGCGGGTGCCTTTTTCTTAGCGGCTGCTTTTTTCTTTGCTGGCATAGGGAATCCCCCCTTTCAATCCGCAGAAGCGGTCTGTGAACAATGTGTGAATAACTTCACTTTCATCGACTCACTAATCGTCACGTTTTTTTTGTCAAACATTTTTCGCGCGCATCCAAAATTATTTTCAAGATTATGCGCGCGAGTTCCGTTTTTTTTGCGCGCGGAAGTTTTTTCGGCGCGCTCCTTTTGGAGAAAATCACGACCTCATTCTCGTCCGAATCCATTCCGATCTCCGCGTTGCCGACATCATTCGCGATCAGCAGGTCGCAGTTTTTTTCCCGCAGCTTGCGCGCCCCGTTGGCGGCCAGCGCCTGCGTCTCGGCCGCGAACCCGACCACAAAACAGTCGTGCTTCGCACTCGTTAGGCTGGCGAGGATGTCGCGCGCCGGCTCGAGCTCGAGAGAAAAACGGCTGCTCTGCTTTTTCATCTTTTCCAAATCGTAGTGCGCGGGTTTGTAATCACAGACTGCCGCGCACATCACGAAGACATCACACTGCACGAATCGTGCCGAGGCCGCGGCAAACATTTCCTCACCCGTCGTGACGCGGACGAGCTCCGCGCCTAACGGCGCAGAGAGCGCGACCGGCCCGGAGATGAGCGTCACCTCATGTTTTTCCTCGAGCGCGGCGGCCGCTAGCGCGTAGCCCATTTTGCCCGAGGAGCGATTGCTCAGGTAACGCACGGGATCGAGCGGCTCGCGCGTCGGTCCGGCCGTAACGACGAACTTCACGCGATCAGGTTGTCCTCGCGCGCGAGCAGGAACTCGGCGCGGAAAGCGATCTCGTCGACTTTCCAAAGGCGCCCGATCCCTTCGTAGCCGCAGGCGAGCATGCCGGCTTCCGGGCCGATGAATTCCACGCCGCGCGCGCCTAACGTCGCCACGTTTTCCTTCGTCGCCGGGTGTTCCCACATCTTTCCATTCATCGCCGGGGCGAGTAGAATCGGCGCGCGGGTGGCGAGCGCGATCGCGGCCAGGGGATGACCGGCCAGTCCATGCGCGAGCTCGGCAATGAGGTGCGCGGTGGCCGGTGCGATCAGGAGCAGGTCGGCCCGATCGGCCAGCGCGATGTGACCCGGATGCCAGCCTTGCTTTTCGTCGTAAAAACTGGTCGTAACCGGATTCTTCGAGAGCGTCTGCAAGGTCAGCGGGGTGATGAACTCGGTCGCGTCCTTCGTCATCACGACCGAGACGTCGTGGCCTTGCTTAACGAGCAGGCTGGCCAGCTCGGCGGCCTTGTAGGCGGCGATCGAGCCGGTCACGCCGAGGACGACGGAACGCTGTTTCTTTTTCATCGTTAGGCTTTTTCTGAAAAAATCTAGAGCACGATCAGGCGGCTGCTCAAATAACGTTCCGCGCCCATGATCTGGCGAAACTTGAGCAGGTCTTCCTCCATCGAGCGGCTGATGATGGTGTAACGATAATCGCGCCAAAGTTCCATCTCCCGCGCCGCGGTCTGGAGCCGCACTTCGATCTGCGCGGGCGTCTCTGTCCCGCGTTTCGTGAGGCGGCGGCGCAGTTCGTCGAGGTCGGGTGGCATGATGAAAACATCGGCCAGGGCCTGGCGGACAAAGGCGTCGTCGAAAGTGCGAATCGCGGCCGCGCCCTGGGTGTCGATGTCGATCAGGACGTCGACGCCTTCGCGAAGGTTGCTCACGATCGGCTCGCGCAACGTGCCGTAAAATTTGCCGTGGACGTTGGCGTGCTCGAGGAATTCCCCGGCGGTGACCCGGGCGAGGAAGTCCTCCTCCGAGATGAAGTGATAATCCTCGCCATCGATCTCGCCGGCCCGCGGCGGGCGGGTCGTGCAGGAGACGGAATAGACGAAATCACGCGTCTGGCGGAGCGCGTCGCAGAGCGTGGTCTTGCCCGCGCCGGAAGGCGCGGAGACGACGAAGAGGATTCCGTAGCGGCTGAATTCCTTACTCAAGATTTTGGATTTGCTCGCGGATTTTCTCGACCTCGGATTTGCAGGCCACGACGTGGCGCGAAATTTCCGCGTGACCGGCTTTCGCGCCTAACGTATTCAACTCGCGCGAAATTTCCTGCGTAATAAATTCGAGCGTCCGGCCGACCGGTTCGTCCTTCCGCAGATGATGAGCAAATTGTGCGAGGTGACTTTCGAGCCGGGTCAGCTCCTCGGAAACATCGGAGCGATCGGCGTAGAAGGCGATTTCCTTGAGCAGTCGATCGTCGTTAGGCTCGAGTTCCAGGCCGGCCTTCTGGATGCGCTCGAGCAGGTTTTCACGATATTTCTCCGCCACCGCCGGGTGCAGCTTGCGCACTTCCTTGAGCGACTGGCGCACGATCTTGAGGCGATGGATCAAATCCTTGGCCAGGTGTTTTCCCTCCCGGGTGCGCATCTTGATCAGTTCGCCGAGAGCGGCGTCGAGGGCTTCTTCCAAGGCGGGCCAAGCCTCGTTAGGCTGAATCCCGTCCTCGGAGAAGCGCATCACGCCGGGCGCCTGCAGGATCATCCCGATGGTGATTTCGCCGGGCGCCTTCAGCTCCGCCTGGAGGGCGCGCATCCCTTCGTGATAGGAGCGGGCGAGCGGGCGATCGAGGGCGAGGTTGCGCGAACCGTTCGCGCCCGGCTCGCAGGCCACGACGACATTCGTCCGCCCGCGGGCGAGCCGGTCGGCCACTGCCTGCCGGACCTTTGGCTCGAGCGCACCGAGCTCGCGCGGGAGATTGATCACGATGTCGCTCTGTTTGCGATTCACCGAGTTGATCTCGACGCTGATCTTCGCACCGCCGCGTTCGCTTTCGCCGCGGCCATAACCAGTCATGCTTCTCATCGCGCTGCAGCTTCGAAAGTTATCGGCGGAATAACAAATGGAAACGCGCGGCGGGTCAGGGAGCGGCGTCTGCACCGAGGCCGTGGCTCGGGTCGCGCAGCGGGATGCCTTCCCGGTAGAGTGCGAGGTCGCCCTGCAGCAGTCGCGCAATCGCCGGGTACTCGTCCGCTCGTTCCTCGCCTTTTTCCGCAACCTCGATCGCATCCGGAAATTGCCCGAGCTCGGCGTAGGCGGCGGCGAGGACGCGAAAGATCATCAGGTTGCGCTCACCGGCAATTCGGTAGGCGCGCTGCGCGAGGGTGAGCGCTTCGCTGCCGTTTCGCATCGCCGACTCGGGCGAGGTCGCGAGAATCCACGCGAGGCTGAGCGCGGTCCCGGCTTTGTCCGGCTGCAGGCGCAGCGTCTCGCGCCATTCCGCGATCGCGGCGTCGAGCTGTTTCTCGCGGAGCAGTGCGACCGCGAGGTTGTTGTGGATGTCGGCGTTCCCGGGCTGGATTTGCAGGACGCTGCGCCACTCCGCGATTGCGGCCTGGACCTGGTCTTTTTTCAAAAGAGCGATCGCGAGGTTGTTGTGCGCGTCGGCATGCCGCGGTTGGAGGCGAATGGTTTCCCTGAACTCCGCGATCGCCTCGTCGGCGCGATTCGTCCGGCTCAGAGCGATCGCGAGGTTGTAGTGCGCGGCAAGATTGTTTGCCTTCGCCCTGATCGCCTGCCGGAACCAGGCGAACGATTCTTCCGCCCGGCCCTGCTCCAGAAGCAGATTCCCCAAACTGTAGGCGGCGTCGGAATCGTCGGGCTTGATCTTCAACGCGGCGCGAAACTCCTCCGCGGCTTTCTCGGGCGCGCCGTTTTGAGCGAGCGCTTTCCCAAGGTTGCGCCGCACTTCGCTGTCGTCAGGGCGAAGCCGCACCACTTCGCGATAATGTTCGATTGCCTCGGGCAACTCTTTCTTTTCCAAGAGCGCGTTGGCCAGATTGGTGAGCCCGTTGGCGTCGCCCGGCCGGATCCGCAGTGCTTCGCGATCATGCGCGATCGCCTCATCGACCTGGCCGGCTTTGAGCAGCGCGGTCCCGAGGCCGCGCTCGGCGACGCCGTTCTCGGTCGTGACCGCGAGTGTGTGCCGCCAAAGCCGGACTGAATCTTTCCAAAGGCCGGTTTGCACGTGAGCGATCGTCATCAGAATTGCGATCC
>JBBSLW010000181.1:0-5817 GCA_038233495.1 Chthoniobacterales bacterium
GCGCATGATCTGGCGGCTGATGTTGACCATGTGGCCGTGGCGAATGTGGTTTTTGTTCACCACGTCGCTCATCTGCATGCGCGAGCCGAGCTCGCCGCGCTCTGTCTGGGCGCAAAAGATGGAGACCTGGGAGGTGCCGAGGTCGTCGAGGATGAGCTGCGGCATGCTGGTGAGCGGGCGGCAGGCCTGTTCCTCGAGGATGAAGACGGCGTGGGCGGCGCCGACTTCCTCGACCTGCTGCTGGAGGGCGGCGGCGATGTCACGTGTCGCCTGGTCGGTGATGATGGTGATCCGTTCGCTGGGCTGGAGGCGCAGGCAATCACGGATGGCGTTGCGCGCGCCGGGGATAAGCTCGGGATCGATGGCCGCGGCGGTGGAAAAATAGTTGGGCATTTTCGGGACGTGCAGCATGGCGCGGAAAGCCGCGCGGAGCAATCAGGCCTGGGCCTCGGCCGGCGTCCTCGGCTCGGGCATGGCGAGACCCTCGTAGGTCTCGTGCACGATGAGGTCGACGACGCCGTGCATGTTGTGCTGACGCTCCCAGGCGGCGAGCTGGCGATCGGCGCCGGTCCCTTCGCGCATGATTTTCTCGACGTGCGCGATCTCGCGCTGGCTGCCGAGTTCATCCACCTCGGTGGAAATAAAATCGAGCAGCTCGTTCAGCAGCTCGCGGGTGTCGATCTCGGTTTCGCGGCCGAAATCGATCAACTTGCCATCGAGCCCGTAGCGCGAGGCGCGCCAGCGATTCTCATCGATCAGGCGCCGGCGATAGACGCGGAAGGTGGTATTGGCGCGGAGCAACTTGTGCAGCTTGGCCACGATCGCCTGGATGACCGCGGCCAGGGCCATGGTGTCGTCGATCCGCGATTGGGCATCGCAAATCCGGATCTCGAGGGTGTCGAAAAAGGGGTGGAGCCGGATGTCCCACCAGATTTTTTTGGCGTTATCGACGCAGCCGGTCTTGATCAGGAGCTTGAGGAAATCTTCGTACTCGGAGAGGGACTCGAAGGCGTCGGGCGTGCCGGTGCGGGGGAAACGCTCGAAGACTTTGAGGCGATAACCCTTGAGCCCGGTGTTGCGGCCGACCCAGAAAGGCGAGTTGGTCGAGAGCGCGTAGAGATGCGGGAGAAAATAGCGCGTCTGGTTCATCACGTGGATGGCGGTGCCGCGATCGGGGATGCCGACATGGACGTGGAGGCCGAAGATGAGATTGGCGCGCGCGACCTGCTGAAGGTCTTTCACGATCGTCTCGTAGCGTTCGCCCTCGGTAATGTGCTGGTCGAACCAATGCGAGAACGGATGGGTCCCGGCGGATGCGATTTTCAAGCCGCCTTTGCCGGCCATCATGGCGAGCTCGCTGCGGAGGCGGATCACCTGGTCGCGGGCGTCGTGGATGTTGCCGCAGACGTCGGTCCCGAGCTCGACCACGGACTGGTGCATCTCGGGCTTGATTTGTTCTTTCAGCGTCACTTTGCCTTCGCCGAGGATCTGCTGGATATGGGAACGGAGTTCGCGCGTCTCGGGATCGATGATCTGGAATTCCTCTTCGATCCCGAGAGTGAAGACGTGATCGGTCGGGCTCATCGCCTAACAACAACCGCCAAATCTGCGTTCGACGCAAGCTGGAGAAAGCATCCGGGCCGCGTATAAATCGAGATGAAACAATGGCCGCTGCGCAAACTCCTCGGGCTTGCCTTAAGCGCGCTCGGCCTGCTCGCGGCGGGGGGCTGTGCGACGGCACGCGAGGCCGGGCCGGCGACCTTCACGGTCGCGAGGGAACATTTCACCAGCGGCGGCGAAGAGATCGCGGTCGATGTTTACACCCCGAAGGCGAGCGGGCCGCATCGGCCGGTCCTCGTCCTGCACGGCGCGGGCGGGATGCTCTTCGACGGGCCTGAGATGATGCGGATGGCGCGGGCGCTGGCCGACGCGGGGTTCGAGGCTTATCAGGTCCATTATTTCAATCGCACCCACACCTTCTTCGCACGCCAGGCGGTGCTCCTGAAACTCTTCTCCACCTGGCAGGGAACAATCCACGACGCGATCGAGTGGGTGCGCGCGCGCCGGCCGGAGGCCGGGCCGGTCGGGATGTATGGTTACTCGTTGGGCGCCTTCGCTTCGGTCGAGGAAGCGCGGCGCAACCCGCACCTCGGCGCGGTCGTGGAACAGGCGGGCGGTTTCTGGCACGCGCACCCGGAAGGGCCGACGCGCCTGCCACTCCCGCCCATGCTGCTCGTCCACGGGCTCGATGACCAACGGGTGCCCTTTGCCAAATACGCTGAGCCGCTCCTGGCTTATTTGCGCAAGCACGACCAGAAATTTGAGAAAAGTTTTTATCCCGGAGAAGGACACCAGTTCGGTGCTGCCGCGAACGCGAAGGTGCGCGCAGAAGCGGTGGAATTTTTCGCAAGGCACCTGCGGTGATTCGGAGGGAGACGCTCTGCGTGTTCAGGACCTGCAATCGGTGCCGCAACCAAAGACTGGAGGTGCGGAAGCACTTCCCTCCGGGGGACTCGCCGCGCCGAATCCGGTTAGACGGTGAATGCTTCGTTGATCACGCAGGCCTGCTCGCGTTTGTGCACCGCGAGCGCGCCGACCGCCGGGCTCGCGCTGGCGTTGCGGCCGGCGTAGGCGATCTCCCGGCCTAACAATGCCCGGAGGCGCGGCTCGATGTAACTCCAGGCGCCCATGTTTTGAGATTCTTCCTGGCACCAGACGATCTGCTTCGCCCCGGTGAACGGCGCGAGGAGACCGCGCAGTTTTTCTTCCGCCAAGGGGTAGAGTTGTTCCACCCGGATGAGCGCGGCGGTCGTGATCTTCTCCGTCTCCCGGTGGCTGAGCAGGTCGTAATAGATTTTCCCCGAGCAAAGGATGACACGCTCGATTTTCTCCGCCGGGCCCGCTGCCGGCGCGCCCAGGATTTCCTCAAAGGTACCTCCGGTAAAATCTTCCGTGTGCGAGGCGGCCGCTTCCGAACGGAGCAGACTCTTCGGCGTCATGATGATGAGCGGCTTGATGAAATTGCGCTTCATCTGCCGGCGCAGGACGTGGAAATATTGCGCCGCGGTCGTGAGGTTGCAGACCTGGATATTGTCCTCCGCACAGGCCTGGAGGAAACGCTCGAGCCGCGCGCTGGAATGTTCCGGGCCCTGGCCTTCGTAACCGTGCGGGAGGAGGAGGACGATGCCGTTAGGCCGTTGCCACTTCGACTCCGCCGAGACGATGAACTGGTCGATAATGGTCTGCGCGCCGTTCGCGAAATCGCCAAACTGCGCCTCCCAAAGGCAGAGCATGTTTGGATAATCGAGCGCGTAGCCGTAATCGAACCCGAGCACCGCGGCCTCGGAAAGCAGGCTGTTGTAAATGCAGATCCGCGCCTGGTCGGGGGCGAGGTGGAGAAGCGGGAGATACGGTTTCCCGGTCTTCGCGTCGTAAAGAAACGCGTGCCGATGGCTGAAAGTGCCGCGCCGGCTGTCCTGCCCCGACAACCGAACCGGCACGCCTTCGAGCAGGAGCGAACCGAAGGCGAGCGCCTCGGCAAAACCCCAGTCGTAGGGACCGCCGGCCTTGTAGACTTCGCGTTGCCGATCAACCGTGATCCGTTTCACTTTCGGGAGGATATTGAAATCTTCCGGGACCGTCGTTAGGCCGTCGACGATCTGTTTCAACACCTCCGGGGTGATCGCGGTCGGCCCGGAGTGGCCGGAATATTCCGGCTGAAAGACCGCGCTCGATTCGGTGAAGCGGTTGCGTTGCGCGGGCGGCGTTTTCTCCAGCGCCTTCACTTCTTCGAGCGCCTCCTCGAGCCGGCTCTGCAGTTCTTTCTCCAGCGCCGTCGCCGCTTCCGCGCTCAGTACATTGGTCTCGACCAGCTCCTTTTTATAGAGCTGCGCGACCGAGGGCCGCTTCGCGATCTTGGCGTAGAGATCGGGCTGGGTGAAGAGCGGCTCGTCGCCCTCGTTATGCCCGTAGCGACGGTAGCAATACATGTCGATGACCACGTCGCGTCCGAATTCCTGGCGGAAATCGAGCGCCGTCTCGGTCACGAACCGGACCGCGATCGGGTCGTCGCCATTCACATGGAAGATCGGGACCTCGATCATCTTCGCGATGTCGGTCGCATACATGGAGGAACGGGCGTCCTCCGGGAGCGTGGTGAACCCGATCTGGTTGTTGACCACGACGTGCACCGTGCCGCCCGTGCTGTAGCCGGGCAGCTGGGAAAGGTTGAGCGTTTCCGCCACGATCCCCTGCCCGGCGAAAGCCGCGTCGCCGTGGACGAGGAGCGGCAAAACTTTTCGGCGATGTTCGGTGTCGCCGCGGATCCGCTGCCGCGCGCGGGCCGTGCCTTCCACGACCGGATCGACCGCCTCGAGATGGCTCGGGTTGGCCGCGAGCCGGATCTCGATCTCGGCCCCGGAAGCGAGCTTGCGAATGGTGTGATAGCCGAGGTGATATTTCACGTCGCCATCGCCCGCCACGAGATCGGGAATGTAGTTCGTGCTGAACTCGGTGAAGATCACCTCGAGCGATTTCTGGAGGAAATTCGCGAGCACGTTGAGCCGCCCGCGATGCGCCATCCCCATGCAGATCTCCTCGATCCCGTCGCCCGGGCAGCGATGCAGGATGGTGTCGAGAATTACCATGAGCGATTCCGCGCCCTGCAGCGAAAAGCGTTTCTGCCCGACGTAGCGGGTGTGGAGGAAAACCTCGAACGCCTCCGACTCGAGAAGCAAACGGAGAAGCGCGATCTCGACCTGGGTCGAGGCGTGATGTTTCGTCGGGCGCGCCTCGAGCCGGTCGCGCACCCAGTTGCGAATGCGCGGGTTTTGGATGTGCTGAAACTCGGTCCCAATCGCGTCGGCGTAAATTTCTTCAAGCGTCGCGATCATCGCGCGGAGGCTCATTTTCTTGTTATCGAGAAAGAATTTCGAGGAGACCTGAAGATCGAGATCCTTCTCGCTGAAACCGAGTTCTCGCAGGGTGATGAGCGGATTCTCCGGCCGCTTGTCGGCCAGCGGGTTCACCCGCGCAATGGTGTGCCCGAGGGTGCGATAGGCGTAGACCAGGCCATCGACCCGGGTCTGGAGCGGAGCCTCCTCGACTGCGCCGGTGCGCGGGGCGGAAACGGTCGCGGCGCCATTGCGGTGGGGAGTGTTCCCGAGCTCGAATCCTTCGAAAAAAGCGCGCCACGTCGGGTCGACCGCCTCAGGATTTTTTTCCCAGAGACGATAGTTGTCGTCGATCAAATCGAGGTTGCCGCGGGTCGCGACGGAAGGGCGCATGGTCCGGGTACTCTGGCGGCGTTTGCCCGGCGGGCAAGTTGACACTGTCATGCCGGCTTCGATGGTTCGTCGGGCCGTAGCAGTCGCTTCAAATGAGCGCGGCGAAGTCTACATGAACATGACGGATGGTGGTGCGAACGATTCGGGCAGGGTAGCGCAAGCTTCCAGCTTGAAAAATGGTGAGGCGGCAAGTGGGAAGCTCGCGCTACCAACTACCCACCGCTCCCAGTTTCGACCATGGCTCGCCGGAATTCTTTACGCTGCATTCACCTCTGCCGCCTTCGGCCAGGCCACTCCACACACGACCGATCCAGCCGCGGAGCCGGCCGTTCTCGCGGTCGCGAAAGTCCTGCCCGCGGTCGTCAACATCAACACCGAGCGCATCGTCCGACGGCAGGTGCGCGATCCCTTCGATGATTTTGCGGCGCAATTTTTCGGCGTTTATCGCAACCGCCCGCGCGAGATCCGGCAAACCCAGCAAAGCCTCGGCTCCGGGTTCCTCGTCGATCCCGCCGGCTACATCGTGACGAAC
>JBBSLW010000182.1:0-5692 GCA_038233495.1 Chthoniobacterales bacterium
GGACAAGACCGGAGACGTGAAGAAAGTCTTCGAGGAATAATTCAACCAGGAGTGCGGAGATCGTTCCGCGTAATCTAAAAAACTTGATCGCGCCCTGGCACGGGCGCGATCTTTTTTTTGTGAAGATCATCCGCGCCAATCCCGCCGATGCCACGGCCCTGAGCGCGATCGCGCGGACCGCGAAAGCGCATTGGGGCTATCCGCCGCGCCTCCTCGAGCAATGGCGCGAGCAACTGACGATCACGCCCGACTTCATCGCCGCGCACGAGACTTTCGCAGCTCTGTGCGACAGCCAGATCGTCGCCTTCCACGCTCTCGTCGCCACGGCCGGCGCGATGCGCCTGGAACATCTCTGGGTCTCGCCTCCGCAGATCGGCCGCGGGATCGGCCGCGCACTTTTCGCCCACGCGGCCGCCCGCGCCGCGCAGCTCGGCGCCCCTTGCCTAACGATCGAAGCAGATCCGCACGCCGAAGCCTTTTACCGTCACCTCGGCGCGGTTCGCGCGGGAGCGGCTCCGACGGAAATCCCCGGCCGCGAATTGCCCGTCCTTACCTTCGAGCTCCCGTGCCCGGCTCGTTAGGCCAGTCCGGAAAACGACAAGCTCCATAACCGGGGGAAAAATTAGCCGCCGTCGTCCTGACCGCCCTGGCCACGGTGCCCGCGCCGCCCGCCACGTCCGCCCCGCTCCCCGCGGTCGCCCCGACGATCGTTCTTCGCGTCGTCGAGCTTCTTCTGTTGCTTGTGCGTGAGGATCGGGCGGATTTGCGACATCGCCTGGTCGATGATCGGCTGCACCTTGGTCTTCTGCTCCGGCGTGAGGTCCAGGCGCTCAGTCATCCGGTCAAGGGGATTGTGCCGACCGCCGCGTCCTTCGCGCAGATCGTTGCCACCTTGTTCCAGGTCGTTAGCCAAAACCGCACTACCCAGCGCCAGCGCGCTCAGTGCGGTGAATGTGATGAGTTTTAGTTTCATAGGTGGTGAATAGTGACCGGTGCGACCACGCCGCGGTTACAAAAGATTCGCGCACCCTGGGCGTACCGGAAAAGTTTGTAACCAGAAGGCGCGCGCGCTGGTCATTCCCATTAGTGTGGAGACGACTTGGAGGAAATGGTTGATGAACTCGATGCCGGCGCGCTCGTCGCGGCTGCACGACAGCACGATGAGGACGCGGCGGCGAACTCATGCGCCGGCTCTATCCGCTCGTCGCAAAAATCGTGCGTTCCCATCGCCCGCGTCGCGCTTCGGAGGAGGATCTTTGCCAGATGATTTTCATCAAGGTTTTCCAGAAACTTTCGCAATTTTCCGGTCAGGTCCCGCTCGAGCATTGGGTCTCGCGCATCGCGGTCAACACCTGCCTGAACCAGATCCAGGCCGAGAAAGTGCGGCCGGAATTCCGGCACGCCGATTTGCGCGATGAAGAAGTCGCCGTCGTGCAGAACCTCGCCTCGACCACGGAGGAGCTCGGGCCGGATCACAGCTTTGCGGCCCGGGACCTTGTCGAGCGCCTGCTGCAGGCGCTCAAGCCGGCGGAGCGTCTCGTGATCGATCTTCTCTACCTGCAGCAACGTTCCGTCGCGGAAATCCAGGCCCTGACCGGCTGGGGCGCATCGCTCGTCAAGGTGCGCGCTTTCCGGGCTCGCCAGAAATTGAAAACACAATTGGCGCAATTCACCGCTGAAGGGAACCGATGAAGCCGGCCGATCCTGCACTCGACCGCCTGCTCCGGGCCGCCGCCACCACGACGAGCGAGTTGCCTAACGAAATGCCTTTTGGCTTCGACACCCGCGTCCTGGCCCGCTGGCGCGAGGAGCTGAAACCGGATTTCCTCGCCGTCGCCCGGCTCCTCCGTCGCGTCGTGCTGCTCGCGCTCACCATCATCATCAGCGCGAGCGCGGCGGCTTATCACGAACTGGGTCAGAGCGAGGAGAGCGAAATTTTTTCAATCAGTATGCACTCGCCGATAACGCCATCGGCAACGCCGTCGATCTATGAATACCGCCTTGAAATGGAAGCTCCTCGCCGGCTTCGTCCTCGTCTTCCTCGCCGGCGCCGCCGCCGACGGATTCTTCGCCGCCAGCCAGTTGCATCACTGGCGGGCCGGCGCCTCTCATCCCAACTTCTCGTTAGCCGAACGAATGCGTAATCGCATCGAAACCAAACTCGACCTCACCCCGGCCCAGATCGAACAGGCCCGGCCGATCTTCGATCGTGCCGCGGCGGAGCTGGAAAAAATCCGCAACGAAACCGGGCAGCGCGTGCACCAGGTCATCACCGAGGCCAACACTGCGCTCGCCACCGAGCTCACTCCCGAGCAGCGCGCCCGGCTCAAGGCGCTGGAAAAGAAGGGGCGGGAAGAGCACGAGTTTCGAAAAGGACCGCGCCGCCACGGTCCGCCGCCACCGCCCTAACGTCGGGACATCCGGGCCCCTCACCCGCTCCGGGTAAGGAATTCTTTTACCCTTGAAAGAGCTATTGACGAGACGGGCGCGCCTAACCAGAGTTCTGCCATGAAATACCTTCCGCATCTGCTCCTCGCGACCGTCTCCGCTCTCTCGCTTGCCTCCTGTGCCGCACCCGGTGGTGCGACGGCCGGTGGTGGCAGCGGTGGCGCTGAAACCCAGCTCGGGGCTCATAGCGCCCAGAAATTCACCCTCGTGCAACGGCGCACCGGCGCGCGTGACTCGAATCCGTTAGGCGGCCATACCGTGGCCATCATGATCAAAGTCGAGCAGCAGATGGTCGGCGGCGAACAGGAAATCAAGGCCTCGGCCAGCGCCCATTCCGACGGCCCCGGCGGCGCCTTGACCAACATCGATGGCTTGAGCGTGCGCATCGTCCAGCCCTCCGAGGCGAAAACCGAGCCGCGCAAAACCGGCGAAGCCCGCATCACCAAATCGATCCCGGCCCAGGGCGGCAAGTTCAAGACTGTCGTCGCCGAAGCGATCGCGACCTCTCCCGAGCTCCCTGACACGACCGTCCAGATCACGGTTCCGGGCGACCAATAACAATTCCCACCGCGCGCGGTTCGGGAAGGTTTATCGCCAACCCGAGCCGCGCATCCTCCCTTCCCTCCCAGGGCACTCGCAGCGGCGCCCTCGCGCGTTTTGCGTCCTCCCATCCGCGCACAAAACTGTGTGCTAGTTTCCCGGCCATGACCGCGCGCCACCTCGCCTGTCTCGCTTTCCTTTTCCTCGCACCGTTCCTTCAGGCCGACCCGCCCGCGCCCGCCTCCGTTCTCCTCCGCCCGGCCGCCGTTTTCGATGGCGACCAGCTGCATCCCGGTTGGGCCGTCCTCGTGACTGGCGACAAAATCGCCGCCGCCGGCCCGGCTGCGGAGATCACCGCCCCGACCGGAGCGCGCACGATCGATTTGCCTAACGACACCCTCGTCCCCGGCCTGATCGAGGGCCATTCCCATCTCTTCCTGCATCCCTACAACGAGACCCCCTGGAACGACCAGGTGAACAGCGAGTCCCTCGCCTTCCGCACCGTCCGCGCCACGGCACACGCCCAGGCCACCCTCCAGGCCGGCTTCACCACCGTGCGCGACCTCGGGACTGAGGGCGCGGGCTACGGCGATGTCGGTTTGAAAAAAGCCATCGACCAGGGCGTCGTGCCCGGCCCGCGCATGCTCATCGCGACCCGCGCGATCGTCGCCACCGGCAGCTACGGGCCCAAGCTTTCCCCCGACCTCGACCTCCCGCAGGGCGCGGAAGAGGCGAGCGGGGTCGAGGAAGTCGTTAGGGCGGTGCGCACCCAGGTCGGCAAAGGCGCCGACTGGGTGAAGCTCTACGCCGACTATCGCTGGGGCCCGGGCGAGCCGTCGCGCCCCACGTTTTCACTTGAAGAACTGACCGCTGCGGTCAAAGCCGCGCATGACGCCGGGCGACCCGTCGCCGCCCACGCCACTACCGCGGAAGGGATGCGCCGCGCCACTCTCGCCGGTGTCGACACGATCGAGCACGGCGACGACGGCACGCCGGAGGTATTCAAGCTCATGAAGGAACGCGGGGTCGCCCTTTGCCCGACCGTCGCGGCCGGCGATGCGATCGAGCAATATCGCGGCTGGCAGAAAGGCACGACCCCAGAGCCCGCTCGCATCGGCGAGAAACGCGAGAGCGTCAAGGCCGCGCGCGTGGCCGGCATAACCTTCGTGATGGGTGGCGACGTCGGCGTCTTCGCCCATGGCGAAAATGCGCGCGAGATGGAGTTACTCGTGAGTGAAGCGGGCTTTAGTCCGCTTGAAGTCCTACGCCAGGCCACGAGTGGCAACGCCGCCGTCTTCCATCTCGCTGATCGCGGCCGGATCCGCGCGGGCCTGCTCGCCGACCTCGTCGCGCTGGCGGGCGATCCGACCAGGGACATTACGGTCGTTAGGCAGATTCGCCTGGTGATGAAAGGCGGCCTGATCTTTCGCCAGCCCTAGCAGGCCAAAGAAGGGCGCAACCGAGCCATAGGCGGTCATCAGGAACATCGAGGCGGTTCCGAAAAGTAGCCAAAGGGCCACCGCCAGGCCGTCATATCATGTCGATGGCAAACACGTTTCTGACTTTTCCGTTGACTCGTTAGCGCGTTTATCACCGTCATGGATTTCCCAACTACAATGAAAACGCCGCTCCTTCTCGCTCTGCTCCTGGGTTTGACCTACTTCTACTTTCAACATCCTGATTCCCTCAAGACCGAGAATCAGGCCCCCTCTCCGCGACCCATCCTGGCGACCCAGACCGTGATTGTCGCTGCGCCTTCCTATGATGATCGCTGGAAGACCGGACCCAACGCCCAGACCGACCTCAAGACCGGTCCGAACGCGCAAAATGATTTCGCGCCTTTCGCCCCGAGCGAACAGGCGAATTGGAATCAGACTCCCGGCTATACCATCGTCTCCGCCCACAACGCGCGGATCCGCTAACACTGGTCTGTCTCTGCAGACTAACTCACGGAAGGTCCCTCCCGGATCGGGACCCACCTAGACTGGCATGAGGTCGGCGATCCGGTCTGGCTCTTCACCGAGCCACTTGGGATTCTGCGCGGTCGAGTCGAAAATGGAACGTGTCTTGAAAAGCTCGTATTCGCCCTGAGCCGCGGCTTCCTTCGTTTTCGCGAGGAGCGCATCGCGTGCGGCCTCGCTCATGGGCTGAAAGGTGCGCGCCGCTTCGCAGGCCTGATCGAGAATTTCTATGCTTCGATGCCGGTGATCACGACCGACGTCGGCTCATTCAAGGCATAGTGCAGACATTCCATCGCGGTCACGGTCTTTGACTTTAGAATGATCCCGTTGCCGAGCGATTTCATTCCGAGCAGTCCGATTCCATCCCGCACCAATTCGGGCACGACCAGCCGGGCGAAGCTGCGATAATGCGCGTCCATCACGTTGATCGGCATCTGCACGGTATCGAAGCGGAACCCTTGCTCGCGCGCCACCGCCAGCATGTGCAGATGCACCTGCGGATCCTTGTGCCCGGTGAAACCGATAAAACGCAGCTTGCCTGCGGCCCGCGCCTCGAGCAGCGCGGCGTTTGCGCCATCGGGATCGAAAACCCGATGCGCGTCGTCGAAGCGGATAATCTCGTGATGCTGGACCAGGTCGAGACAATCCACCTGGAGCCGCTCAAGCGATTGCTCGATCTGCCGGGTCGCTTCTTTTTTGGTGCGCCCATCGATCTTCGTCATCAGGAAAACCTTGTCGCGATA
>JBBSLW010000183.1:0-5584 GCA_038233495.1 Chthoniobacterales bacterium
CGATGCAGTCCGCCTGAAACCGCTCCGCTAGGTCGCGGCCAGTTCCGCCGCGGGAACGTCGCCCTCGTCCACCGTCTCGAGGAAACTTTGCTCGCAGAGCCGCGCGTGTTGTCCGCCTAACGCCAGCAGCTCGGCATGCGTCCCGCGCTCGATGATCCGGCCGTGATCGAGGACCAGGATCTGGTCCGCGCGCACGAGGGTCGAGAGCCGGTGCGCGATCACGATACAGGTGCGATGGAACATCAGGTTCTCGAGCGCCTGCTGGATGAGACGCTCGGTCGTGGTGTCGACGCTCGCGGTCGCTTCGTCGAGAATCAAAATCGGCGGATCCTTGAGGAGCGCGCGCGCGATCGAGAGCCGCTGCTTTTCGCCCACGCTCAACTTCACCCCGCGCTCGCCCACCACGCTCCCGAGTCCGTTAGGCAAACGATCGATGAAAGCGCGCGCGTTGGCCGCTTCCGAAGCGTCGAGCAGCTCGGCGTCGGTCGCCTCCGGTTTTCCGAGAAGCAGATTCTCCCGGATCGTTCCGTTAAAAAGGAAACTTTCCTGCGTTACCATCCCGATCGTCTCGCGCAGGTCGCGCAGCCCGAAATCGCGAATCGGCCGCCCGTCAAGCGTGATCGTGCCCGAGGTATATTCGTAGAAACGCGCGAGCAGATTCACGAGCGTCGATTTGCCCGCGCCGGTCGCGCCGACGAGCGCGATCGTCTCGCCCGGCCGGGCGTGGAAGGAAATGTTGCCGAGGGCCTGCAGGTCATCCGCATAGGAAAAGCTGACGTCGTCATAGCGCAGGTCGCCTTCGATTTTCCCGATCGCTGCGCCTTCTTCCAGGCCCGGTTCTTCCGGTTCATCGAGAATCTCGAAGACACGCTCGCCCGCCGCGCGCCCGGCCTGCACGAGTTGATTGAGCTGATGCAGGCGGGTCACCGGTTCGTAGAGGAATCTCGTCAGGGTGATGAATGCGACGAGGGCACCGACCTGCATCTCGCCACGCAAAACCGCCCGGCCGCCGAACCCGATCGCGAGGACCAGCCCTAACGAATTCACAAAATCCATCGAGGGACTGTAGAGCGCCCAGGCCCGCATGATCCGGAGCGTCGCCTGGCGCAGCGTTTCGCTCGCGCGGTTGAAGCGCAAATGTTCCTGCGTTTCGCGCACGAAAGATTTAATCTGCCGGATGCCGGCAAGATCGTCGAGCAGGAGCGCGTTGAGCGCGGAGGCGGCCTTGCGCTGCGGGCGATAACGGCCCGGCCCCGAGAGGGTGTAGGCGATCGCGCCGCCCGCCAGCAACGGCACCGGCACGAGCACGCACCAGGCGAGGTTGCCGTTGAAATAAAAGAGCGTCACCATCACGATCACGACCTGCAAAACTGCGACCACCCCCTGCTCGATCCCGTCGATCAGGACGCGCTCGACCGCGTTGACATCCTCGACCACACGCGTGATCAGGTCGCCGGTCGCGCGATTATCAAACCAGCGCAGCGGGAGCCGCTCGATGTGCCGGAAAAGATCGCTCCGCAGATCGAAGATCACTTTTTGTTCGAAGCTGTTGTTGAGCAAAATCCGCAGCCCGTTGAGCACGTCCTGGAGGAAAAAAGCGAGGAGCGCCACGCCGACCATCGGCAGCAAAAGGTCCGGCCGGCGTCCGGTGATCACGTCGTCGATGAGGAACTTCGTGACCCACGGGAAGACGATGATCATGAGCGTGCTCAGGATCGCGCAGGAGAGCGTCCCCGCCGCCATCCAGGGATAGCGTTTGAGGTATGCGAAGACGCGCCAGACGGTTCTCATGCGAGATCAACCGTCAACGGTCGGTCCGGCGAGTCAAGTTGCGCCCGGTCGCGCGCCGTCCCATGGTGGCGGAGGCAACCGCGATGATTATCGAGCAGCTTTTCACTTCGCCCGGCCATAATTATTTTGGCCATCATGGCCGGCCGCCGGACGGCTTTTCAATTGTCGCGGTCGACAATTTCGACTGCGTCGCTGGTCGCGGGATTCGCGATGATCGCTTCTTCGATTACCGAAAAAATTACAAGGGGCAGATCACCTTCTTCTCGGCCCAAGTCTTCGCCGAGTTGTCGCGTCATTTCGACATCGCGAATAAATCAGCCGGCGTCCTGCGCCGCAACGTCATCGTCTCCGGCGTCGATTTGATGGAGCTGATCGGCGCGGACTTCGAACTCCAGGGCGTGCAGTTTCGCGGCACCGCCCATTGCGCCCCCTGCTACTGGATGGACACCGCCTTTGCGCCAGGCGCGGAAAAGTTTCTCGACGGCCGGGGCGGATTGCGGGCGCGTATTTTGACCGACGGCCGCATCAGCGTGGGCGAGGCGCAGATGAAAGTGCTCTCACCGGCCGCGCAGCCCTAACGATGCGCTGCAGTGCCGTCCTTCTCGCGGGCGGAAAATCCACCCGCATGGGCCGCGACAAAGCGTTTCTAGAAATCGAGGGGCAACCGCTTTGGCGGCGACAACTCGAGACCCTGAGACAGTTGTCGCCCGAGCAACTCATGATCTCCGGCCCGTCCCGCGAGGAATGGAGCGAATGCGAAATCGTCGCCGACGAAATTGCGGAGGCGGGCCCGCTCGCCGGCGTGGCTGCTGCTCTGCAAAGGTGCACCGCCCCGCTGCTGGTCGTGCTGGCGGTCGATCTGCCGCGGATGACGATCGACTTTTTGCGCTCCCTTCTCGACTTTGGCGGAGCCGTTGCACGCGGAGAGCATGGCTTCGAGCCACTGGCGGCGGTCTACCCAACCAGTTGCACTCCGCTCGCCGCAGAGGCCTTGAGTCGAGGTGATTTTTCGATGCAGAATTTCGTGCAGGAAGCGATCAAGCAGGGTCTGATCGTGGCGAGCGAAACCTCGGCAGCCGAGAGGACTTTGTTCACCAACCTCAACACCCCGGCCGACCTGTGAAGAGCTCTCAAGAATTTGGCGTCATCAGGTATCGCGACGGCCAGCCGCTCCCTCCGGCACCGGATGAAGCCGCGACCGAAGAGCCGCTCGAGATTAGGATCGAAGGCCGGAGCGTCGCGGTCGTCATGCGCACCCCGGGGCACGATCGCGAACTGGCCGCGGGCTTTGCCCTGACCGAGGGAATCGTGCGCGATGGCAACGATATTTTCGAGATCACTTCCTGCCTAACGACAGGCGCAGCGGCCGGCAACGGCGTCGACATCACGCTGCGCGATCCGGCCCGATTCGATCTGGGCAAACTAAGCCGCCACGTCTTCAGCTCGTCGAGTTGCGGGATCTGCGGCAAAGCTACGATCGAGGCGGCGCTCCAGCAGTTTCCGCCGATCGCAAACGCGCCCGCGGTCGACCCGAAAATCCTCGCCCGGTTGCCGGAAAAACTGACCGCGGCGCAGGAAACCTTTCAACGGACCGGCGGCCTGCACGCCTGCGCGCTCTTCGATGCCGCGGGCGAGTTGCGGCTCGTGCGCGAGGACGTCGGGCGGCACAACGCGCTCGACAAATTGATCGGCCACCAGTTGCTCGCGCAACGCTTGCCGTTAGGCGATTGCATTCTGCTGCTTAGCGGCCGCGTCTCTTTCGAGATGACGCAGAAAGCGCTCGCTGCCGGAATCGCCGTCATCGCGGCTATCTCGGCGCCAACCAGTCTGGCGGTGGAATTTGCCCGCGCGAACCAACAGACGCTCATCGGATTTCTGCGCGGTGAGACGATGAATGTTTACGCGGGAGCGGAGCGGATGACTCGCGGGTAGGGTGGGCGTCTCGCCCGCCGGCGACGGCATCTTGCCGTCGCGAACTTCTTCTGCGCGCGCACCTTCTCAAAAAGATTGTTTCGGCAAGATGCCGAAACCGGCGGGCGGGACGCCCACCCTACCCGCGAGATGCGTAACGCCCGTTGAAAGTCAGCTCGGCCACGCCGGACTTGTCGAGTTCACCCAGGCCTTCAAAAATCATCCGGTCGTATTGCGCCTTGGTGGCGCGAGCCAGCGGCAGCTTGAGCCCGGCCAGCTCCGCCAAGTGTAGCGCGATCCCGCTGTCCTTGGCCGCGTGCGCGGCGGAGAAAAAGCAGGCGTGATCGCGGTTCTGCATGTCTTCGCCATCGGTCTGCAGGACACGTGAGCCGGCGCCGGTTTCGCTGAACACTTCGCGCAACATCGTCAGGTCGAGCCCGAGCGCGTCGCCCAGCCCGAGCCCTTCCGCGAGCCCGGCGGTGTTGATGTTCATCACCATGTTGACGAGCGCTTTCACCTTCGCGGCTTCGCCCGATTTGCCGATGTAACGGATCGTTTTGCCGAGCGCTTTCAAGATTGGCTCCGCGCATTCGAAGGCCGATTTTTCCCCACCGCACATCAGGTAAAGCGAACCCTCGCGCGCCTGGGTGATGCTCGAGGCCATGCACGCCTCCAGCGTGGCGGCGCCCGCTTTCTGGGCCAGCCCTTCCACTTCGAGATGCATCTCCGGCGAGACCGTGGCGCAGTTAATGAAAAGTTTCCCCTTCGCGTTGACGAGCAGGTTGTCGTCCGGCGCGGCGAAGATCTCGCGCATCGCGGCGTCATCGGAAACGACCGTAATGATGACCTCCGCCGCGGCCGTCACTTCGCCTAACGACTGGCTGGCGAAGCTGCCGAGTTCCTGCGCCAGGGTCGTGGCCGATGAGCGGTGAGAATCGTAAACCGCCGTGATGTGATACCCCTCGTCCTTGAGCCGGCGCGCCATGTTCGCGCCCATCCGGCCGACTCCAACGAATGCGATGTTCATAAAATCAGATCCGCCCAGCGAAAAATGCGTTGTGTTCCTTCTCCTCGACCACGGTGGTGAGCGGCCCGTGACCGGGGCAGAGGATGGTGTCGTTAGGCAAGGTGAGAATCTTTTTCAGGTTGTTCCGGACCGCGTCCTCATAGGAGACATTGCCGCCGCCCATCGAGCCGGCGAAAAGCGAGTCGCCCACGATCGCAACCGGCTGGTCGAGACCGCGCACGAAGAAAGTCGTGCCGCCGGGCGAATGTCCCCAGGTCAGGAAAGACTCGATCGTCAGGCCGCCGACCTCAAAGGTCTCGCCTTCCGCGATCGCCTGGGCCCCGGGTGCTGCTTCGCGGTCGGAGAGATGGATCGGCGCGCCGGTTTCCTGCGCGAGCCGGTCGAGATCGGCGACGTGATCGGGATGGGCATGGGTGAGCAGGATCAACCTGATCGTCACGCCCTCGCTTTTTGCGAGTTCGAGCATGCCCACACAACTGGCTCCGCTGTCGAAGGCGACCGCCTCTTTGCTCGTCGGATCCCAGACAAGATAGGCGTTGACCTGCATGTCATGATAAGGGGTGTTGAACTGGCGCAAACCCTCGAGTTCGATCTCGTCCGGCTGCCAATCGGTCAGCGCCAGGCCGGCCAAGGCGGGGCCATCCAACTGCAGAATCGGCGCGACCAAATCGCTCGTAACGCGGTCGAATTTTCCTTCGCGCAATTCGCGGATCGACTCCACCGTCGCGCCCGATTTTTCCGCGAGCTGGCTGTCGGAATTGCCAAGGCCGCGCTGGGCTTTGCCGATGATATCTGTGAATTTGTCTTCGTGTGGGATGGAATTGTCTTCGTGTGGGATGGACATGGTTCTTTTAA
>JBBSLW010000184.1:0-5545 GCA_038233495.1 Chthoniobacterales bacterium
CTCAACGGACAAAAGGTACGCTAGGGATAACAGGCTGATCCTGCCCAAGAGCTCATATCGACGGCAGGGTTTGGCACCTCGATGTCGGCTCATCACATCCTGGGGCTGGAGAAGGTCCCAAGGGTCCGGCTGTTCGCCGGTTAAAGTGGTACGCGAGCTGGGTTCAGAACGTCGCGAGACAGTTCGGTCCTTATCCACTGTGGGCGCAGGAGAATTGAGGGGTTCAGACTTTAGTACGAGAGGACCGAGTCTGACGAACCGCTGGTGTTCCAGTTGTCGTGTCAACGGCAGTGCTGGGTAGCTATGTTCGGAAAGGATAAGCGCTGAAAGCATCTAAGCGCCAAGCCTGTCCCAAGATGAGTTCTCCCTGAAGAGTCGTGGCAGACCACCACGTTGATAGGTCACTGGTGTAAGTGCAGTAATGTATTCAGCTAAGTGATACTAATAACTCGTTCGGCTTGGTCATTTACTTTTCTATTAACCCGCCGCGTCGGCTTTAAACCTGACGCGGTGGCAAATAGAGGAGAATGACAATTTAAATAAAACGAAGCCTAAAACTGTTGGCAACTTCCTGTATGTAGACTTCAGAGAATCAGTGTTCTTTAAAAATAAAATTGGAGCGACTCCGGTCGCCGCTAGAGATTTGGTTCGCCTAGGCACGGACCAGCTCTCTGGTGATCATAGCGCAGTGGCACCACCCGTTCCCATTCCGAACACGGAAGTGAAACGCTGCAGCCCCGATGGTAGTGCATCTATAGGTTGTGCGAGAGTAGGACGTTGCCAGAACTTACGCCCGGCATCTTGGAAATAAGGTGCCGGGCTTTTTCTTTTCTCCCGGAATTTAGAGACTCGCATTTCCGCGCGTCTCATTTAATGCTTGCCCATGGCTCATGCCCTCACCCCGATGATGCAGCAATATCAGCGGCTCCGCGCAAGCGTGCCGACTGATACCTTGCTCCTCTTTCGTCTCGGGGACTTCTACGAGCTCTTTTTTGAGGACGCCAAAGTGGCCTCCGGGTTGCTGAATCTCGCCCTGACGAAGCGGAACGACGTTCCCATGTGCGGCATGCCCTACCACGCCGCCCCGGGTTACATTGCAAAGTTGATCAAGGTCGGTTGCCGGGTGGCAGTCTGTGATCAAACGAGCGAGCCGCAGCAGGGTAAGATCGTCACCCGGGATATTACCCAGATCATCAGTGCCGGGACGGTTAGTGATCTCGACCTCCTGGAATCGAAGCGGGCCAATTACCTCGGCGCCGTCTTTCAGGATGACGCGATTTTTGGTTTCGCCTACGCCGACCTCAGCACGGGCGAATTTCGTCTTCTCCAGGTCGCCCACCGGCCGGCTCTCCTGGATGAGATGGCGCGGGTCTTCCCTTCGGAATTGCTGATCAGCGATCAGCAAGCCGGGCCGTTCGGCGAGCTGGAACGCGCTCTTCCCTACGATCATTATGCCTTTCTCCCCGAGAATGCGCGGTTTACTCTTTGCGAGCATTTCCGGGTCAAATCGCTCGACGGTTTTGGCTGTTCGAATCTGTCCGCAGCGATCGGAGCGGCGGGCGCGATCGTCCATTACCTCAAACATCAATTGCGCAGGAAGATCGATCACCTTGCGACCATTCGCTGCGAGGCGCCGGGCGATCACGTGGTCTTGGATGCCGCCACCCAGGCCAACCTGGAATTGGTCCATTCGCGCGGTGCTCGCGACACGAGCCTTCTCGCAGCGCTCGACCGGACGACAACGCCGATGGGCGGGAGGAAACTCCGAACCTGGATCCTGCAGCCGATCCGCGACCTGGCGGAGCTCGAGTGCCGGCAACAACTCATCGAAGATCTCCTTCACGAACCGGATCTTCTCGCGACCCTGCGCGAGACATTGAAATCGATTCGCGACCTGGAACGCGCCGCCGGGCGGCTTAGTCAGGCATCGGGCAATGCGCGGGACCTGGTCGCCTTGAAAATTTCCCTGCAACAAATTCCAGAGTTGAAGCGTGAGCTGCAAAAGCTGCTCGACCGGCTTGCCTTCGGTGCGAATCGGCCGGTGGAATCCAAGGGCTTGGAGTTGCTTGCCGCGCGTCTGCAAAGCGAACTGCGCGAGATGCCGACACTGGCCAAAAAACTGAGCGAAGCGCTGGCGGCAGAACCTCCGCAAACTCTAAAGGAAGGCGGGATCTTCCGCGATGGGTTCGACCCGCAGCTCGACGAACTGCGGCAGGCCTCGCGCGATGGGAAAAATTGGATCACCCAGCTTCAGGGACGCGAGATTGCGGACACCGGAATCAAATCGCTCAAAGTGCGTTTCAATTCGGTCTTCGGTTATTTCATCGAAATCACGAAATCCAACTTGGCCAGCGTCCCTGCGCACTACACCCGCAAGCAGACGACCGTCGGCGGGGAGCGCTTCATCACGCCCGAGCTCAAGGAGATGGAGGCCAAAATCCTCGGGGCCGACGAGCGCGCGCGCCATCTCGAGCACCAGCTTTTTCACGCCCTGCGCGAAGAGACGTTAGGCGAGCTGGCTCCGATCCAGGCAACCGCGAACGCGATCGCAACTCTCGATGTGATCTGCTCCCTCGCCGAGACGGCCCGGCTTTTCCATTACTGCCGGCCCGAGCTCGACGATTCGCTCCAGCTTTGCCTGAAGGATGCGCGCCATCCCGTGCTCGACCAGAACCTGGCCGAAGAGAAATTCGTGCCTAACGACACCGAGCTCGACGGCGCAAAATTGCGCCTCGCCATCATCACCGGCCCGAATATGGCCGGCAAATCCACCTATATTCGCCAGGTTGCCCTGCTCGTGCTAATGGCGCAGATCGGCAGCTTCGTGCCGGCCGCGAGCGCTCAGATCGGGCTGGTCGATCGCATCTTTACCCGGGTCGGCGCGAACGACGACCTTTCGCGCGGCCAATCCACCTTCATGGTCGAGATGAACGAAACGGCCAACATCGTGAACAACGCGACCGCCCGCAGCCTCGTCATCCTGGACGAAATCGGGCGCGGGACCTCGACCTTCGACGGCCTCTCCATCGCCTGGAGCGTGGCCGAGTTTTTGCACGATAAAATCCAGGCCCGGACCTTATTCGCGACCCACTATCATGAACTGACCAAGCTCGCGGAAGAGCGCAGCGGCGTCTGCAATTTCAACGTCGCGGTGCGGGAATGGAACGAGCAGATCATCTTCCTGCGCAAGATTGTGCCGGGTGGAGCGGACAAAAGTTACGGCATCCAGGTAGCGAGGCTGGCAGGCCTTCCCCAGGAAATCCTGAACCGGGCGAAAGACATCCTCTCCCATCTCGAGACCCCTAACGGAGCGACCGAGAAACCGGCTCCCCGCCGGAAAAAGCGCGCCCCTGCCCCGCGAAATGAAAAACCGCAGCTCGACCTGCTCTGACCAGCGCGCGCGCCTGCATTTTTTCACTGACGAAGCGCGCTGCGCTGCTTAACTAACGAATCTAGCCATGGCGGTTAAAAACGAAAAAGATCTCAGCGACCAACTGCGCGGGTCCTGGCTCAAGGCTGTGGCCGCGATCGAACGCCGCAACTTCGGCTATGCCATCGATCTGCTGCAAAGCCTCCTCCGGCAGGAGCCGGAATTTTTAACCGGCCGCCAGATGTTGCGCCGGGCCGAGGTGACGCGCGCCAAGACGGAGAAGAAAGGATTTTTCAACATCTCGAGCGCACCGCTCGCGGTCATGAAAGCGCAACGGGAACTAAAAAAAGATCCCAGGAAAACGATCGAACTGGTCGAGAAGGTTCTCGAGACCGGTCCCTACAACTCGCAGGCGAATTTCCTGCTGAAAGACGCCGCGATAGCCGCGAACTTCCCGGAGATCGCGCTCTTCGCCCTCGAGACGCTGCTCGAAGAGAATCCCCGGGACGTCAAAGTGCTGCACGAGCTCGGCCGCCTCTACCATCGCTACGAGCAGAGCGACAAGGCGGCCGAAGTTTACAACCGGATCGCGGAAGTCGCCCCACTCGATCTCGAGGCGGTCAAGCTCGGGAAAGATGCCTCCGCCCGCGCCTCCATGAAAACCGGCGGCTGGACGGAGGCCGAAAGCTACCGCGACCTGATCAAGGACAAGGAAATCGCGGTTTCGCTCGAGCAGCAAAGCCCTCTGCAACTCAGTGACGAATCGATCGAAGACCAGATCAACGAAGTCTTCGCGCGCCACGAAGCGGATCCGCAGAATATCGACCTGGCGAAACGACTGGGCGCCCTGCACGACCAGAAGGACGATCTCGATGGCGCCATTGCCTGGTACCAATACGCCGTTGAGCTGACGAACAGGACCGATCCCGGACTGGTGCGGAAAGTGGCGGACCTGAAAATGAAACTGCTCGATCGCCGGATTCGCAGCGACGAGCAATACCTCACGGAACACGGCCAAGAAGACCCCGAATTCGATGTGAAAACTGCCGAGCTCGCGGAAGCACAGCGACAACGCGCCAGCATCCTGATCGATGACGCGCGGAAGCGGATCGAACGCAACCCGACCGATCTGCAATTGCGTTATGAACTCGGCGAACATCTCGCCAACGCGGGAGAATTCCGCCACGCGCTCCCGGAGTTGCAGCGCGCACGCCAGAATCCGAATGCGCGCCTGAAAGCGATGAACCTACTCGGTCGCTGCTATCGCGAGCTGGGCATGCTCGACCTGGCCGCGAAACAGCTCGAGGACGCCGCCCGCGAAATGCTCGTGATGGACCCGGTGAAAAAGGAAATCGTCTACAACCTCGGCCTGGTTTACGAGCAGATGGGCGAAGCGGAGAAATACATCGAGGCGATGAAAACCATCTACGAGACCGATTACGGTTTCCGGGATGTGGCGCGACGGGTGGAGAGCTCCTACAGCCGTTCAGCGGACGGCAGTTAGGCAGCAGGCGCCTTTGCCCCCGGGGCGGTGTTTCCCCCTCGAAAGCAAGACTTTTCACGGCCAATCCCTGCCTACGCTCCGAAACTAAGGTGCCTGGTTGCACCGGGCAAAACCAAACAACCTCACAGCAATCCTACTATGAAAAAATATATCACCTGCATTTCACGCGCCGCACTCGTGGCCGTCACCGCGTCGGCCTTTTGTCTCGTCTCCACCGCCAAAGCGGAAGACGAGTCCAAGATGGAATCGAAGATGGAGTCAAAGACGACTTCGAAAGCCAGCGCGAATGACAAAAAATTCCTCAAGAAGGCCTACAAAGGCGGCTTGATGGAAGTCGAGAACGCCAAATTGGCCAAGGAAAAAGCCAAGGACGACGCAACCAAGGAAATCGCCGATCGCATGATCACCGACCACGGCAAAGCGAACGACAAGCTGATGGCGATGGCGAAGGAAGAAAACATCGACCTTTCCAAAGTGGAAGCGAAGCCCGCCAGCATGTCCGGCGATAACATCGACAAGGAATACCTGACGATGTTGAAGAAGGACCACGAGAAGGACATCGCGATGTTCGAAAAAGAAGCGAACGACACCGGCTCGAAGGAAGACTCCGACGTGAAGGAATTCGCCAAGGACACGCTCCCGACCCTGAAGGAGCACCTCCAGATGGTGAA
>JBBSLW010000185.1:0-5494 GCA_038233495.1 Chthoniobacterales bacterium
CGAGCGCGCGCGCGCCGTCTGCCGAATCATAGCGAAACGCGCGACATGATCGATCCCGAAATCCTTTTGCATGCCTACCGGCTCGGGGTTTTCCCGATGGCGCTGGAGGACGGCGAGATCCGCTGGTTTTCGCCCGACCCGCGGACCATTCTTCCGCTCGATGCCTTTCACGTGCCGCATGGTTTAAAGCGCGAGCGGCGCGCGCAGGCGATCGAGATTCGCGTCAACACCTGCTTCCACGAAGTGATGCTGGCTTGTGCGGAGCGGCCCGATACCTGGATCAGCGACGAGATCATCGAGAGCTACACAAATTTGCACGCGCTCGGGCACGCGCACTCGGTCGAGGCGTGGTCGGCTAACGAACTCGTAGGCGGCCTTTACGGCGCCGCGATCGGCGGCGCGTTTTTTGGCGAGTCGATGTTTCATCGTGTTACTGGCGCGTCGAAGATTGCGCTCTGGGCGCTGGTCGAGCGATTGCGCGCGCGGGAATTCGCGCTCCTCGACACGCAATGGCTGACCCCGCACCTGGCCCAATTCGGGGCCCGGGAAATCCCGCGCGCCCTTTATCTGCACCTGCTCAATGGGGCGCTCGATCTGCCGCGCAGCTTCGCTGATCGTTGAGCGCGCTTCGCTCTTGCCGGGCGAAAAGAATCCGGCATAGTGACCACCCGGCGTCCGAGACAATTTTCGAATTTTCGAGATTAGGAGCGGATTTCCCGGAGCGCGGCTGGGTAGCTCAGTTGGTAGAGCAGAGGACTGAAAATCCTCGTGTCGGGGGTTCAATTCCCTCCCCAGCCAGTCCTATGAGGACGGCAGGCAGTGCAGCCTTTGTGCAGCTTTAAGGGCTGAAACGTCGAAGGGAGACCGGTAAAGTGGCTACTCGCATCGCACGCATTTACAGGGTTCGGAAATTTTTGACCCGCAGCGTGGCGGCCAATACCCTCCACGCAGCGCGCCGGCTCCAGCCAGGAACCAATCCGACCGCCCGACTCCTGTGATGAAAACATTTTCCACCGCCTGCGCGATCGCGTGATGGAAGGTTCCGGCATCAGCCGCCAAAGTCTGCGGACTGGATTCGTCCTCCTTCTGGTCCTCGTCGTCTCACTTCTTTTCCTCGGCGTCATCTGGCCGTTCCTGAAACCGCTTCTCCTCGGCGCGCTTCTCGCCGGGCTTTTCAGTCCGCTTTATCACTGGGTTATACGGCGCTTTGGCGGCCGGCGCTCGCTCGCCGCGGTCGTGACGCTGGTGGTTCTCTTCGTCCTCGTGGCAGGCCCGGTGAGCGCGTTTCTCGGGCTCGTCGTGGCGCAGGCTTTGAATGTGAGCGAGCAGGCTTTTCCCTGGCTGCAATCGCACTTCGGCCCGGCCAGCACCTTCCATCTGCACGACTGGCTGGTCACCAAAGTCCCCGCCCTCGCCCATTACGTCCCGAGCCAGGAGCAGCTTGTCCGCAATCTCGGCTCCGCTGCCAAGGTCGCGGGCGGCTCGCTCGTCGCGATCGCTTCCCGCATGACCGCGGGCACGGCCGCCTTCGCGCTCAATCTTTTCGTGATGCTTTACGCGATGTTTTTTTTCTTCCGCGACGGCGCCAGCATTCTCGGCCGGATACTTTATTACACCCCGCTCAATCACGAAGACGAGGCCCGCATGTTGCAGCGCCTGTCCTCCATCACCCGCGCCACGATCAAAGGCACGCTCGTAATCGGCGCGATCCAGGGCGCGTTGGCCGGGATCGGTTTCTGGTTCGCCGGCATCGATGGCGTCGCTTTTTGGGGAACGCTCATGGCCGTCCTCTCGATCGTGCCCGGCATAGGGGCGGCGCTCGTCTGGGTGCCGGCCGTGATTTATTTGTTCATCGTCGGAGAGACGACGAGCGCGATCCTGCTCGGCGCCTGGTGCGCCGCAATCGTCGGCACGGTCGATAATATCCTGCGTCCGATCCTCGTCGGGAAAGACGCGAAAATGCCGGATTTGCTCATCCTCGTGGGGACGTTAGGCGGCTTGTTTCTCTTCGGCCCGATCGGCTTCATCGTTGGGCCGATCATCTGCGGACTCTTTCTCACCGTCTGGGAGATTTACGGCACGACGTTCCGCGATGTGCTCCCGCCGGTCGGAAACAGAGGCCACCGCGAAGCGCCCAAAATCGCGGCGAAAAGCCCCCCGCCACCCGGCGAACTGCCCGGCCCGGATCGTTAGGCGCGCGCGGCCACGGCTTTTCGATAAACCAAATCCGCCGCGACCAGATCTTCCACCGCGACGCCGACTGATTTGTAGAGCGTGATTTCGTCTTCCGTTTCGCGCCCCGGTTTTGAGCCGGCCACGACTTCGCCGAGCTCCGCAAAAATCTCGCCCGCCGCGATCACGTCGCCGGATTCCCGGCTGGCCGCTTCCCGCGACTCCACGTAGAGGCGCGATCGACGCAGCACTTCGTCGTCCAGCTCGCGCCAGTTCGGACGAGTCGCTCCGACCGCATTGACGTGCGCACCCGGCTTCAGCCACGCGCCCTGCAGGACCGGCTCGGTCGCCGAGGTGGCGACCACGATCACGTCGGCGTCCCGCACCGCTTCCTCCGCCGTCGCCACCGCCCGGACGCCGAATTTTTGGGCAAACTTCCCCGCGAGGCGCGGACTCCAGACCCGCACCTCGCGAAAATCCCTAACGAGTCGCAGCGCCTCGAGATGGCTCTGCGCCTGCACGCCGGAGCCGAGGATCGCGAGGACCGCAGTTTCCTTCCGCGCGAGATGATCGGTCGCGACCGCGGAGACGGCGGCCGTCCGCATCTCGGTGATGAGCCGGCCGTCCATTGTCACGAGCGGCTCGCCGGTTTCGGGACGGAAAAGCACGATGATGGCGTGATGCGTCGGCAACCCCTCGTTGCCCGGATAAAACGTGACCAGCTTCGCGCCCATGGCCGAGCCGTAGGCCGGCATGATTCCGAAAAAGCCGCCGTGCTCCGGCACGCTCAAAACCTTGCGCAGCGGTTGCTCCACTTTCCCCGCGGAAAGATCGTGCATCGCCTCCGCCATCGCCGGAATCAGGTCTTTCATTCGCAGGAAAGCGCGGACCTTTTCTTCGTCGAGAAACATTTCGTCAGGCAATCAGTTCGCAGAACTTTTTCAGGTCGAGGTTCCCGCCTGAGACGATGCAGACGATCGGGCCCCGGCCGGCCTTGCCGCTCAGCGCCGCTGCCAGCGGTAGCGCGCCCGCGCCCTCCGCGATGACGCGCGCCTTTTCCGCCATCAACCGCATCGCGCGGCGGGTTTCCTCGAGGGTCACGACGAAGGAATCGTCCACCACCGGTTGCATCCGTTCCCACATCCGCGGGAAAACGCTTCGGCCCCCGGCGCCATCGACGAAGGAAGATTGCCACTCTGGAAATTCCTGCGGCCCACCGGCCGCGAGCGAACGCGCAAAGGGAGCGGCCGTTTCCGGTTCGACGCCAAAGATCTTGATCCCGGGCTGCAACGCCTTGAGCGCACTCCCGACCGCCACCACCAGGCCGCCGCCCCCGATGCTCGCGATCACCGCCGCGGTCTCAGGCGCGTCCTCGAAAATCTCGAGCCCCATCGTGGCGTGACCAGCGATGAAATCGTGATCATCGAATGGATGCACGAAAGCGCCTTGCACCCCGGGAAAAGTGCGTGCGTCGAGCGCGCGCCAGGCCTCCTCGTAGGGCACCGGGATGAGCGTGGCGCCGAGCGCGCGCATCCGCTCCATCTTCGCCGCCGGTGCGGTCTCGATCACGACCACGTGACACGGGACGCCAGCCTGGCGCGCGGCGTAAGCCACGCCCTGGCCCGCGTTCCCGGCGCTAATCGTCCAGACGCCGCGCGCCCGCTCCGCCTCGCTCAACATCGCGACGGCGTTGACCGCGCCGCGCAGCTTGTAGGCGTTGATTGGCTGCAGATTTTCCAGCTTCAAACGGATGTCGGGAAACCCCGGGCCGAGCTCCAGCCTGACGAGCGGCGTGCGAACGATGGTCGACGCGATTCGTCTTTGCGCGGCGCGGATTTCCGATAATTCAATGGGACGGACGGGAGACAACGTCATGGATTTAATGGCCACAGCTTACCACGGATGAACAGGGATTTATTTAAACACGGATGACACGGATGACACGGATTAGCACGGATCAGACAGGAAACCCGGTTCGAGTAGTCTCCCCAAAAATCCGTGTCATCCGTGTCATCCGTGGTTAAAAGAGCCGAGATCGAGAGAGTATAAATGGAACAACCACTTCTCCTTTTCGCGCCCGGCGCCGGGGCGTCTGCGGCGCATCCCTGGATGCAACGCTGGAAGGCTTTGCTGCGGGAAATTGGGGAAGTCGAGACCTTCGATTATGCCTACATGCGGGAAGGGCGAAGCCGTCCCGATCGTTTGCCGGAGTTAATTTTAGCACATCGCGCGGCCCTCGAAGAAGCGCGCGGGAAGTTCCCCGACGCGCCAACTTTTCTGATCGGCAAGAGCATGGGCGGCCGGATTGGCTGCCACCTCGCGCTCGAGGAGAAAGTCGGCGGGCTGATTTGCCTCTGCTACCCGCTTTGCGCGATCGGCGACCGGGCGAAGTTGCGCGACCAGATTTTGCTGTCGTTAGGCACGCCGGTTCTCTTCGTCCAAGGGACGCGTGACGCGCTTTGTCCGATCGATCTCCTGGCCGCGGTCCGCGCGCAAATGAAAGCGCCGAACGAGCTCCATGTGGTGGAGGGCGGCGATCATTCGCTCGCGGTGGGCAGGCGCCAGTTGCAGGCGGAAAGCAAGAGTCAGGAGGAAGTGGATCGCCGGATCGCGGCCCGCATCGCGGAGTTCGTCGCGCGGGTTGGCAGCGGCGCCTGACCGATTATCTTGCTCGATGGCTACGGAAGTGGAAGCGATCAACGCAGAAGAATTGCGCGCGCGCGTCGGCGAACTGCGGAGGTTTCTTTGACCTGCCCACCCTGCAAGCCCGCCTGACCGAACTCGAAACGCGGATGGCGGCGGCCGATTTTTGGTCGAACCGCGAACGCGCCCAGGGCGAGATCGAAGAAGTCTCGCGCCTGCGCGGGTTGATCAACCCGATGCTCGAGCTCGAGCGCGAGGCGGCCGATTTTGATGCGCTCCAGGAACTGGCCGCGGAGGAGACCGACCCGGCCGCGCGCGCCACCGCGGATAAGGAGATCGCGACCGAGCACACGCGTTTTCTGAAGAAACTTGAAGCTTTCGAGCTTCGGCAATTTCTCTCCGGCGAAAACGATCGCGCGAACGCCTTCCTCACGATTCATTCCGGGGCTGGCGGGACGGAGTCTTGCGATTGGGCCGACATGCTTTTGCGCATGTATCAGCGCTGGATTGAGCGGAGCGGATTCACCGCGCAAACGATCGACATTCAACAGGGCGAAGAAGTCGGGATCAAATCGGTCACGCTGCTCGTGAGCGGAGAGCTCGCCTACGGTTATCTGAGCACGGAGCGCGGCGTGCATCGGCTGGTGCGCATCTCGCCTTTCGACGCCAACAAACGGCG
>JBBSLW010000186.1:0-5459 GCA_038233495.1 Chthoniobacterales bacterium
GACTTTTCCTGGGTTCGCTGGCGCGAAAGTCACTGGCCGAGCCAGCCAGCAACCGACAGGCCGCGGCCTGTGCTCCCCGGAACTGAAATTGTGGCACGCGAGTTTGTCTCGCGAGGTGCCCGTTGCGAGACGGATCAATCGAACGCATTCGGATCCTCGAGCAACTGGCGGAGCGCACCCGCATCGAGCCGGTCTTTGTCCCGGGGCGAGCTCTCTTTCCACTCCATCAGAGACCGTTTCGAAGCCACCTCGATACGATGGCCGCTCACCTCGAACCGATCGGCATCGCGCAGCACCTCGGCAAAACGTCTTCCACTCATGAGGGTAAAGATGTCGATCTGCATCTGCTCGGTTTCTTCGACGATTCGGATCGCGCCCTCTTTCTCAGCGAAATCAGCGCGCGAGAGCTGCGCGCGAATCCTTCTCCGTAACCGGTCAGCACCTTGAGGATGCGGTCGATGTTTTCGGTCGTGTTCTCGACCAGGAGATCGACGTCTTCGGTTAGGCGGACGTATCCTTGGATCGCGACCGCGACTCCCCCGACGACAATGAAGCGGACACCGCTGCTAGCGCAGTGCCAACAGTTTTTCGAACGAGGCTTCCATTGTCGCGGGGCGGTTTCCACGGAGCAGGGCGCAGGATTCGGGCGTTAGCGCGCAACATTTCCAAACGGCGCAAAGGATCGAGACGCGACAAGGTGCCGCCGACTTTCTTCCTAACCGATTCCCGGAGTTGGCCGTGCATGCGCTCGATCCTACGCTGGTCGCCGGGAGCGACAACGCGAAAAGGTAGTCGCTGGGACAAGGCAAGCGAATCCGTTAACCGAGGACGAGCGTTATTCGCCGGCGACGGTGTCGAGGGGCGGATTTCGGCTTGTGCGCGAGAGGGTTGCGGGTTGGATAATGACGATGAGCTCGAAAGATCAAATCAGCGCGCGCTGCTCTTGGGCGACCACCGAACCCGCGATCACTTATCACGACGAGGAGTGGGGCGTGCCGGTGCATGACGACAGGAAGCTCTTCGAGTTCCTCATCCTGGAAGGCGCGCAGGCGGGCTTGAGCTGGATCACCATTCTGAAGAAACGGGAGAACTACCGCAAAGCCTTCGATGGTTTTGATGCGATCAGGATCGCCCGCTACGGCGCGCGTGACGTGCGGCGACTCCTGGCCGATGCCGGGATCGTGCGCAACCGGCTCAAGATCGCAGCCACGATCCAAAACGCGAAAGCTCTCCTCGAGTTGCAGAAGGAGACGACGCTCGACGCTTTCCTCTGGAGCTTCGTCGGCGGTCAGCCCAGGCAGAAACGGCGGCGCACCGTGTCGCAGGTACCGGCCCGGACCGCGCAGTCGGATGCGATGAGCCGCGACTTGTTAGGCCGCGGCTTCAAGTTCGTCGGCTTGACCATCTGCCACGCGCTGATGCAGGCGACTGGGATGGTGAACGATCATCTTGTCACCTGTCCGCGCCACGCGGCGCTCGGCGGCGCGCAAAGAGAGCGCGTCCGACCGCGACCGGCGAAGCGGAGCGCTGGCATGGCAAAGAAATCCGAGAAATAACCGTGGGGAAAAGAGGCGCCGAAGAAGAGTGGCCATACCAAACTGACGCCGAAGAGCAGGGCGAAAGCGAAGGCGAAGAAGAAGCCGTGACCGCGCGGACGGCCGGGCGAAAGAAATTCAAACGGACAGGAGGCGTGAACCTGAAGCGCGCGAGTGCGTCGAGGCCGCGCTCGCCGCTTATGGGAATAAGACCGCGCCGCCCAACTCGGTCGAGGATTTCGTTAGGCCAATCATCGGATGGCGGGAATTCGTCAACGGCGTCTACTGGCTGCGCGGTCCGCAATACAAAGAGCTGAATGGCCTCGGGGCCGAGCGTCCTCTTCCCGCCTGGTTTTACACGGGAGAGACGCCGATGAACTGCCTTCATCACGTCGTTAGGCAAACGGTCGCGCTGGGTTGGAATCACCACATTCAGCGGTTACTGGGACACGAAGCACGGGATGGCCGTGGCCGGGATCAAGATGCTGATCGGCGCGGCGCTCGGGAAAACGATGGACGATTCGATCGAGGCAAAACTCAAGGTCTAGCGGCCAAGAGCGGCCCCGGCAACGAGATCGGAGTTTGCCCGATTTTACTCGTCACTGGTCACTCGTCACTTTTCACTTCCCCTATGTCCATCCGAATCCTCGTTACCGGCGGCACGTTCGACAAAGAGTACAACGAACGGACCGGCCAGCTCTTTTTCAAAGACACGCATATCGCCGAGATGCTGCGGCTCGGCCGTTCGCGCGTGGAGGTGAGCATCCGCACCATCATGATGATCGACAGCCTCGAGATGAGCGAAGCCGACCGCGCGCTCATCGTGCAGAACTGCGTCCAGGCCGAGGAAGATCGCATCGTCATCACCCATGGCACCGACACCATGACGGAGACCGCGGCCGAGATCGCGCGTGCCGTCACGGGCAAGACGGCGGTGCTGACCGGCGCGATGATCCCCTACGCTTTCGGCAGCTCCGACGGCCTCTTCAATCTCGGGAGCGCGCTCTCCTTCGTGCAGGTCCTGCCCGCGGGCGTCTACGTGGCGATGAACGGCAAATGTGTCCCCTGGGATCGCGTCCGCAAAAATCGCGAGCGCGGCGAGTTCGAGGAGATCGCGTAGCGGCGCTCGTCAGGCTCAATCTTTTCGCAACTTCCAGGTCATGGCCGCACGGCCGTCCAGCTCGATCGTGGGCGGTGATTCGATAACGCCGCGCCAGGCTGCCGATCGTGTCGAAAGTCTCCCCGCCGATCGTCATCGGTTTCTTCACACCGTAGTATTCGTGCCGCTGCAGGATGAGCACGTTCGGTTTCTCCCAGCGGTCCGGTTCCGTGTAGAGATGGCCGGGCACGGCGCCCTTCAGTTCCGGGTCGTTCTCCTGACCTGGGGCTTTGCCTAACGACGGCTCGACGCGGACAAAGGAATCGCCGACGGGTTGATAGACGACGGCTTGTTTGCGTTGCACGGGTGGAGGCGGGTTGCTGAACAAGTGGCCCGGCTGCTCCGGCAGATCGATCGAAAGGCAGGCGACGCGTTTCGAATCGCCTGACCAAAGCGCTTCGCCCTCCCGCTGCGCGCCCGTGCCGATGTCGTCCGGCGTCAGATCGCAAAGGACGCGCCCGCTCGCTTTCTCGATCAGCTCTGCGCGCTCCACTTTCGATCCCGCCAGCTCCAACTCGGTGCTGAAGATTTTCCGAATCGCATAAAAGCCCGTTAGGCGAAGGCCAGTCGACCATTTCGCGGCTCAGCAGCAGCTTCGTCGTTAGGGGAAAATAGCGACTGAGATAGGCGCTGGCCGGTGCGGGCAACCCATCACTGAGAATACGATTCCGCACGATCATTTGGCAGGGCAACGGCTCGGCCGCGAGGAATTGCGCGAACTTCTCGTCGCCGAGGAGGTGATAGGCCACCGTCGGCACACCCGCGATGCTCTCGGCGGCCGCGCCATCGGCAGTGTGCGCGATCTCGAAAAACTTCCGCAAGGCCTTCGCCTCGCCGCGGGCGGCGCGGCGCGTGTCTCGCGCGTAATGGAAACCGCGCGCGCGGGAGAACAGGTCGATCTCCGACAAACCGGCGGGATCTCGGGCAAGAGAAGGGAGATCCTTTTCCGTGAAATGAAGGCGAGCCGGGCCAGCAGGATCGCCGCTCGCTTGGGCAGGCAGCGACGGCAGGAAGGAAAGCGCGGCGATCATGAGGAGAAACGCAGGTTTCGCGCCAACGCGGCTGGAGGAACGACCAAAGCAGGCCCGCCGGGGCGGGTGTCGTCCGAGTTTCTCCGACACGGACGGGACGGCGCCGGTCCCTCCAGGTCATCGCGGGTCATGGCGAACGACGTCGTTAGTCCTGCTTCTCGGCCGGCACATTCCAGGATTGCACTTTGCCGTCGCTCAGGTTGAGCGCGACGAGGTGTTCGATCGAGCCGCGCATGCCTTTTTGAGTTTGCTGGAGACACCGTAAAGGAGGAGGCGCCCGGGACTTTCACAACGATTTTGCAGCACGTGAAAAGGCAGCGGCGCGGTCCATTGCGGCTTCAGGTCGTCATCGAGACGGGTGAGCGCGAGCCGGCCTTCCTCGCCCAGCCGCGTCCGATGTAGAACCAGGAAACCTTCCGGATCCGTCAGGCGCATCGGTTGTTTCGTTCCCTGGCGAATCAAGAACCCGGCCTTGAGATATTCCGGCGCGCCAGGCATCCGCGTGACATCGAACAACCGATCGTGCGTTCCCTCGGGAAATTCCTTCGTTTTCCCGAGGCGCGCGCTCCAGAAAGTCCGGCGGGCCTGTCGTGTATCGAAATGAACCCGGTCCGGATTCGGCCCGGTCGCAATCTTGTCGCCGAACTGATCGTTGCCGGCATCGGCGGCTTCCTTTTCGTTAAAAAGCCGACCCAGCGGCCATTCAGCATCATCTGCCGAACGAGGAAATCCCGAGTTTTATACCCGCTATTCCAGCGCGTCGCCATGAACTGCACCTGCTGGAAGTCTTCGTCGTTAGGCGGCCCATAAGGCTCGGCCGTGAATTCCGGCCCGCGCACCCGAAAACGCCGCGCATCGGCCGCGGTCAGGACCAGGCCGCCATCGTAAGCGTAGTACTCCAGCTCTTTCGGAACGAGGTCGCGCAAGGCCGGGTTGCACTGCTCGAGCGTGCTCCGATCCGCCAGTGCGCTCCCGTCTTTGCTCGAGACCGCGACCGGTCCGTCGTTCAGGTAGAGCCAGACGACGTCGCCTTCCTGCGGGACCAAGCGGGCCTGCGCGGTGTGCCCGCCCGCGTCGTTCTTCACCGTGAGCAGGCGCTTTTTTCCAAAGCCGCCCGGCACTCGCAGGATCGTGCGCCTGCAGATCGAAATGGAAAATAATTTCCGTGACCAGCCGGCTGGTCGCGCGCCGGCTGCCACCGAGACTTCGCGTTTTCTGCTCTTCCTGTTTGAGCAAAAGCCAAAGCCGCGGCTCTTTCCCGTCCTGCACCAGGGCGGGCGGACCTTCCCGCTCCAGCGGCCCTAACGAACTATGGCTGCAGGAACTGAAAAATGCGAGCAGCGCGCATGCCGCGAGGCTTGGCCGGCTCCATCGGATCGACGCTGCGAGAAAACTGCTAGGCGGTTGGAACCACCGAACGTGTCGAACACTTTGCGCGCCGACAATCCCAAAGTGTTGCGCCTAACGGAGATGGCCGCCTTTCACCTTCGAAAAGAAACGGTCAGGCCGCTCCTTGGCTGGGGGAAAGGCGCACCCCGCAGTGCCAACGTGCGCCGTTTTTATCCCGAAGTTTACTGCGCCAGGATCCGTCCGCGGTCCTTTGGCGGGAGCCCGGCTAGAGCCGGCCCATCACGAGCAGAATGATCAGGATGACCAGAATCAAGCCGCCCGGGCCGTACCAATATCCGCCCCCCGCAAAACCGCCGCCGACAAGCGCGAGGATCAAAACGATGA
>JBBSLW010000187.1:0-5417 GCA_038233495.1 Chthoniobacterales bacterium
CGTGATGGCGATCATTCTCGTCCTGGCGGGGTTGGTCTTGGCGACCAGCAGCTACGTGCACAACAAAGGCGCGCGCTCGCGAGCCGAAGCCGAGATCGCCGCGATCTCCGCCGCGCTGGAAAATTACAAGGCGGATAATGGGGCTTACCCGAGTAATGCGGCTAGCGACGCCTTGGACACCAAGACTGCTTCGCCCGATCCGAACAATTACCAAACCGTCGGTGCGACGCTTTATGCGAAGCTAACAGGTGACTCGAATGGTGACGGCCAATCTGATGGGGGCGCGAAGTCGTACTTAGCTCTTAAACCGAATCAGGTGGGAGGGAGCAGTAGTGCAACCTTCGTCAAGGATCCCTTCGGAAGCAGCTACGGTTACTCAACCGCAGGTCAGCTGGGGACCGGTGCAGGATATAACCCAACCTTCGATCTTTGGAGCACAGCCGGCGGCACGACCGACACCGACAAGCCCGGCTGGATCAAGAATTGGTAGGACGAGAACCTCCATTGTTGTCATCCCGATCCGGCGGAGCGCGGAGAGGGATCTCTCCCATGGAATGAGCGTCTCCAAACGGGCGAGAGACTGCAGTTTGCATCGGAGAGATCCCTCGCCGTCTGCGCGGCTCGGGATGACAGCCGTCGGGCAGAGTATCTATGCGCGTACTGCGCTCCGCCGCTCGCCTGACGCCGCGCCTAGCTCGACGGAGTCTCGCTCTACCGAAGAGAAACCCGCCTAACGACGCGCTAATGCACCACCACGACCACCCGGCGATTCACTTCCTGCTCTTCAATCGACGCGTCCGGTGAGGTGAGCAGGTTCGCTTTCCCGAAACCGCGCGTCTCGATCTGCGCCGGATCGATCCCGAGCGACTGCACCAAATACGCCTTCACGCTTTCCGCCCGGCGCCGGCTCAACTCCAGATTGTATTCCTCCGAGCCATACGAATCGGTGTAACCCTCGAGCGTGAAAGTCGCGTTCGGGTTGCGCTTGATCAGCGTCGCCACTTTCTGCAGCTGCTCGACCGCGTTGCCCTGCAGATCCGCGCTGTCGTACTGGAAAAGCTGATTGTTAGGCATCTTAAACTTCGTTCCCGCCCCGAGTGGCCCCTTTTGCGAAAGGAGCGATTCCAGGTCGCTGAAACCCGGCGCGCGATCGGTTCGCGGCCCGGCGCTGTCCCCCGGGATGCCGTTGAAACTGTTTGGGCGCTTGATTGTCGTGCTTGTGGCCAGCTCCGTCCCGCTCATGGCCGGTTGCGGCCGGCCGGAATCGGCCACGTCGTTGTGCAGGGCCTGCTCGCGCTTGCCGTCCGGTGTTTTTTGGAGCGATTGCGCGGTGGTTCGCTCGATCTCGTTGATGACCGAATTCAGGTTTGTCTGCTCGACCTGCGGCTTGTCCGGGAGCACGTCGCGGGTGTCATCCGGCATCGCGGCGGTCGCGTGGACTTCCTGCAGAAGCTTGTCGAACGACTTCTGGTCATCCGGCAATTGCACCTCGGTCTGATCCGGATTGGGCTTGGCCGCTTCGGCGATCGAGCTGGCGGTGGCCTGATCGAGCGGCTTCGGCGCGGTCTCGATGCTCCTCACCTTAAATGTCGGCGGCGCCGGCTTGGCGACTCCAAGCGGGACGCTGGCCTGAAAGGTGGTGCGATAGAAGAAAAAGCAGAGCACTCCATGGAGGGCGAGGGAAAGAAGCAGCCCCACGAGGAGCCAGTTACGCTGTTTGCTCCGGCCGGACCAGACGGGCAAAGGTGCGGAAGTCCGTGCGGTGACAGCGTTCATGGCGAGTTAGACAAACGAACCGCTGAAACGTTTAAGGCCGCAGATAGACACAGATGAACACAGAGACAGAGTGTTCCATTTTCCCATCTGTGCCGTAACGGATGCGAAGCAACGGCCGGGCTTTCCAAATCTGTGTTCATCTGTGGCTTTCTTCCCTAACGAGCGGCCCGCGTCCGCTGGACGAAAATGCGCGCGGCGCGACGGATTTCCTCCGCCACCTGCACGACCGGCGAGACAAATTTAGGCGTGAACCAGGGATACAAACCGATCAAATCGTGCGTGACCAGGATCTGGCCGTCGCAGTGTTCGCCCGAGCCGATCCCGATCGTCGGGATGCGGATCGCCTCCGTGATCTGGCGCGCCGCGTCGGCCGCCACGATCTCGAGCACAACGGAGAAGGCGCCGGCCGCCTCGACGGCGCGGGCGTCCGCGAGAAGCCGTTCCACCTCGGCCGGGGCGCGCCCTTTAACCTTGTAGCCGCCCTCCACGCGCACGCTTTGCGGGAGCATCCCGATGTGCGCCATCAGGGGGATGTTTTCCTTCACGATGGCCTCGATCTGCGGCAGGTGACTGGCGCCGCCTTCCAGTTTGACCGCCTCTGCCCCGGCCGCAATGAGACGGCGCGCATGCGCGACCGCCTCCGCCGGCGTGTCGTAGGTGCCGATGGAAAGATCTGCCACGAGCAGAGCGCGCTTCACCCCGCGTGCCGCGGCCCGGGTGTGGTGGAGCATTTCCTCAAACGTGACCTGAGTCGTGTCCTCGTAGCCGAGGACGACCATGCCTAACGAGTCGCCGACCAGGATGATGTCGATCCCGCTTTCGTCGAGCAGCCGGGCGGTCGGATAATCATACGCGGTCAACGCGGTCAGGCGTTCCCCGCGAGCTTTCCGGGCACGAAAATCGTCCATTGTTTGCGACCTTACCACTGTCGCGCGGAACGCACCACCGCGGGCGCGGTCGGCAGTTCCGAGGAAAATTCGCGAATGGTTTTGCTCTGTCTCGCGAGGATAAGATCGGGCCGGATCTCGGCCAGCGGATGGAGGACAAACCCCCGAAGATGGAGTCGCGGATGGGGCAGGCGCAGCTCGGGTTCATCGATCGCGCGCTCCCCGTGATAGAGCAGGTCGAGATCGATCGTGCGTGAGCGATTGCGCGCATGTTCGGCCGGGCGACCAAGCGCGGCCTCGATTTTCTTCAACTCAGCCAGGAGTTTGTGGGTCGAGCCATCGTAGCCGATTTCGACCACCGCGTTGAGGAAGGTCTGCGCCCCAGCTTCACAGTCGACCGGCTCGGTTTCGTAAAGGGCGGAGGAAAGAAGCGGCGGCGAGACATTCGGGAGGGCGAAGAGTCGAGTGCGCGCGGTCGTTAGGCTGGCGAGCGGGTCGCCGAGGTTGGCCCCAAATGCGATCCCGGCTCTCATTGCCGCTGAGGGTGCGCGCGCATCCCCTTCCGGGGAGCACGGGCTGCCAGCCCGTTCGCGTTTGGCTGCCAGCCAAATGCGTTTGCGCTAAGCGCAACTGAGCGGGCAGACCACGCTGCGAGCAAAGCATCGACACCGTCTCGACCCCGCCAGTTCGCGCGGCTTGGAGGCAGACTGCCTCCAAGCACGGGCTGACAGCCCGTGCTCCCCGGAACGGACTTCTCGCCGCTCTTACAAGCCCAGCACATCTTGCATGCTGTAGAGACCGGGCGGTTGTTCGATCACCCAGTGCGCCGCGCGCAGGGCGCCGGCGGCAAAACTCTCGCGGCTGGCGGCGCGATGGGTGAACTCGAGGCGTTCCCCTGGACCGGTGAAAATCACGGTGTGCTCGCCGATGATGTCGCCGGCACGGATCGCATGAGTCGGAATTTCCTCACCGCTTGCCCGCACCTCGCGCAAAATTTCCTGCAACCGTTTCGCCGTTCCGCTCGGCGTGTCTTTCTTCGTCCGGTGATGCAGTTCGATCACGTCGATGTCGAAATCGTTCCCTAACAACTCTCCAGCCCGTCGGGTCAGGGCGAAAAGTGTGTTCACCCCGATGCTGAAATTGGCCGCGAATACGATCGCGATCTTTTCCGCGGCGGCGCTCACCGCGGCGCGTTGCGCGGCCGTGTGGCCGGTCGTGCCAAGAACGAGCGGCGTCCCGTTCTCCGCGCAGACGCGGCAGACTTCCTCGGTCGCTTCCGCGACACTGAAATCAATCACCACCTCGCAGTCCGCGATCGCTCTGCCCAGGGAATCGCCCCGCCCCAGCTCGGCCTTGATCGTGAGGCCGGATTGTTTTTCCGCCGCCTGCGCCACCGCCCGGCCCATCCGGCCGCGGGCTCCGACGACGAGCACGCAGGGCAGGGCGTTCATGACAACGCGCGTTCCAGCTCCGTGATCGTCTGGCGCAGCCGGTTTTCGTTAGCCGGGCTCATCCCGACCAGCGGCAGCCGGCAATCGGCCGCCATCGCGCCGCGCCAGCTCAGGACTGTCTTGGCCGGGACCGGGTTTGGCTCGATGAACGCGTCCTTGAAAAAGCGGTAAAACTTCGTGTGAATCGCGCGCGCTTCCCCGGCCTTGCCCTCGAGGAAAAGCCGGACCATTTGCACTACTTCCGCCGGGAAAAGATTCGAGACGACACTGATCACGCCGACCGCGCCGACGGAAAGGAACGGCAAAGTGAGCGAGTCATCGCCGCTCAGGACGGTAAAGCCGGATGGGACACGACCGACCAGCTCGCTGACCCGGTCGACACTCCCGCTCGCTTCCTTGATCGAGACGATGTTGGGAAAAGCCTCGGCCAGCCTAACGACAGTGTCGGCTGCGATGTCCACCCCGCAGCGGCCGGGGATGTTGTAGAGGACGAGCTTGAGCGAAGTCGCCTCGGCCACCGCGGCGAAATGCCGGAAGAGACCTTCCTGGCTTGGCTTGTTGTAGTAGGGCGCGACGAGGAGCGCGCCGTCCACGCCGATCTCCTCCGCGGCTTTGGTGTGGGCGACGGCGTCGCGCGTCGAGTTCGAGCCGGTCCCGGCAATGACCTGACAACGGCCGCGCGCCAGTTCGACCGCCATCTCCACGAGGTGATGACGCTCGCCGCAGCTCAGGGTGGGGGATTCGCCGGTCGTGCCGATGGGCACGATGCCGGTGATGCCGGCGGCGATCTGGGTTTCGATCTGGCGTTCGAAGGCGGGGGCGTCGATTTCGTCGTTGCGAAATGGCGTAACCAGGGCGGTGAAAGTGCCGTTAAACATGGTTCGTTAGGGAAGGAAGGCCGAGATTATGCCAGCTCAATCGTGCCGTCGAAAACAAAATCCGCCGGGCCCGTCAGGGTGACCTCGCTGAAACCGCGGTCGGTGCGTTTGAAACCCACCTGCATCGTCTCGCCGCCGCGGACCAGGACTTCGATCGGGCCCTCCAGTTTTTCGTTCGCCGCGAAGAGGAGCGCGCTTGCGACCACGCCGGTGCCGCAGGCGAGAGTTTCATCCTCCACCCCGCGCTCGTAGGTGCGGATGGCGATGCTGCGCGGGCCGCGTTGCTCGCTGAAATTGGCGTTCGCGCCGCGCGGCGCAAACATCGGATGATGGCGGAGGGCCGAGCCTAACGACTTCACATCGACCTCCTCGATTTTCGCGACTGGGACGACCACATGCGGGACGCCGCTGTCGACGTAGCCGGC
>JBBSLW010000188.1:0-5363 GCA_038233495.1 Chthoniobacterales bacterium
ACTGCAGCGTTCGCGGCGCGCGATCTCCCGCACGCCGGCCCACGCGGAGGCAAGCCCCAAGACGATTCGGGCGCGCCGCACATCTTCCAGACGCCCTCCTCGGCTCCGGCTCATACGAGTAAGTCGCCGCCGCTCCGGCGGACTAAGAATGATGCGATCTGCCATGGGTAGAATCATAGCACGGCTGTATCAGAACTCAAAGTAACACTGCACTAGGACTGACCCGTATTCACGTACATCAATAGGCTTCCATCGCAGCGGCTTCTAAAGCAGCGCCCAATTCTCCGCCAATGATTTGCACCTCTCTTGAGTCGGCTCACGCCGCCGTCATCCAGCTTGTTGAAGATTTTTCAGATGGCGAAGTGCATTACCTTTCCCCCGGCTACTCTGAAGCCCCAGCTCGCGTTAGCTTCATCGACAAGCTCTGGATGGCCCTCGGGTGGGACGTCCACCACGAACACCAAAAAAATCCCTACGCGCAGGAGGTCAAAGTAGAGGACCCCCAGAAGATCGCCGGCAGTCAGCGCCACGCCGACTACGCCTTTCACACCGCGCCGAATTTCCGCGACGCCCGCTTCTTCTGCGAAGCCAAGAAACCTCACGTCCAGCTCAAAACCGACGCCGATTCCGCCTTCCAAACCATCCGCTACGGGTGGAGCGCTGGCACTCCGCTCGCCGTCCTCACTGACTTCGAGCAGCTCCACGTCCTCGATTGCCGCGCCAAGCCCAACATCGATACCGCCCTCGCCCGCAGCCACCTCTACTTTCATTATAAGGAGTGGCTCGACCCCGAGAAGTTCGCCCAACTCTATTACCTTTTCTCCCGCGAAGCCTTCCGCGATGGCGGCTTCGATGCCTACGTCTCCAAGCTTCCCCGCCCCAAGAAAGTCGGCAAACAACCCGGCCTCCTCCGCACCGGCACCCAGCCCGTCGATGCCGCCTTCCTCACCGACCTCGAAGGCTATCGGGAGACCCTCGCCAAGCTCCTCAAAGCCGCCGATCACACCCTCGATGGCGACGCCCTCACCGAGCTCGTCCAGCGCATTCTCGATCGCCTCGTCTTCCTCCGCTTCCTTGAGGACAAGCTCATCGAAACCGAGAATCAGGTCCATCACTTCTCCCGCGCCGCCGGCAGCCACTCGTGGGCTAAATTCCTCGCCGCCTCCCGCAAGCTCGACGCCCGCTACAATGGCATCGTCTTCAAACATCACCCCATCCTCGACACGCCCGGTCGTCTCCGTGTCGATGACGCCAATTTCGCCGACCTCTGCGAAGAACTCTCCCACACGAAGTCTCCCTACGACTTCAATGCCATCCCTATCCACATCCTTGGCAGCATCTACGAGCGCTTCCTGGGAAAAGTCATCGTCACCACCGAGCAGCGCGCCCGCGTGGAGGAAAAGCCCGAAGTCCGCAAAGCCGGCGGCGTGTATTACACCCCGGAGTATATCGTCCGCTACATCTGCGAGCAGACCGTCGGCCGCCTCATCGAGGGGAAATCGCCCGCGCAGATTGCGAAAATGCGTTTCGCCGACATCGCCTGCGGCAGCGGCAGCTTCCTCCTCGGCGTCTATGATCTCCTCTTGCGCGCCCATGAGCAGTATTACAACGCCAACCCGAAAGAGGCTAAGGTTGCCAGCGGTATCGACAATGCAGCACTTTCTCCGCAGCAACGAGCAAAACGGGCAAAAAAGGAACAGGTATTCGATTGCGCCGAGCGCGACGGCGTCCTCCGCCTCACGCTTGAAAAGAAACGCGAAATCCTCCTCAACAACGTCTTCGGCGTGGACCTCGACCCGCAGGCCGTCGAAGTCGCGCAGCTCTCCCTTTACCTCAAGCTCCTCGAAGAAGAAACCACCGCCAGCGCCCAACAGCACTACCTCCACTTCCACGAAGCGCTTCTCCCCTCGCTAAACAAAAACGTCGTCCGCGGCAACTCGCTCGTTGGTACGGATATTCTTTTTGGCCAATTCGAGTTCTCTCAGCGGGAAGAGCGAAAGCTTTCACCGATGGACTATGAGAGCACGTTTCCAGCAGCAATGAAGGAAGGCGGTTTTGATGCTGTCGTGGGAAACCCGCCGTATATTTTTACACGCGAGCTAATAACCGAACAGCAGAGAACCTACTATGCGCAGGTCTATGAATTGGGATGGGAGAAGCAGAACACCTATATGCTTTTCATGGAGAAGGCGCTCCAGCTTCTTAAGCCTAGTGGTTTGGCAAGTTTCATTGTCCCGAACTCATGGCTCACCATTGAGAGCGCGAAGTCGATCCGTGCCCACTATCTCAAATTCTTAATAGACGTCGTGGATTTGAACTACGCTGCTTTTGAAGGCGTCTCGATGGAGCCATCCATATTCGTCGCCACGGGTTCGGAAACTCAAGCAGGCCCTCAGGTGAACTTGTGCAGAATCCGCAACGAAGACGAGTTTGCTGAAATCTCGTCGGTGCCTGCTGATCGGTCGCAGTTGCGAGCCCACAATCGGATCAATTTTCACTCGAGCAGCGAGTCCAGCGGGTTTATCGAACGCCTATTGGAAGCGTGCAGTCCGCTCGGCGAAATTTTCGATGTCAGAACTGGCCTCCAAGCCTACGAAAAAGGGCGAGGAACACCGCCACAGACGGCGGAAGATGTCAAAAATCATGTTTTCGACCGAAGCCGCCGGGAAAACTCGTCAAGCGTTCGCTATGTCGAAGGGCGTGACGTTCAACGTTACCGGCTGAGTTGGTCCGGTCTTTGGATGCAGTACGGGCCGTGGCTCTCGCAGCCTCGCGAGATCGGAATCTTTACCCGTCCCCGAATCCTTCTTCGCGAGATAACAGCCCAGCTGCCTTACGCTCTTCACTTCAACTACACAAATAGCCAGTTCCTAAACAACAAGAGCGTGTTGAACGTCTTGGATTACGACAACGACAACGACGCGCTTAAAGCTCTGCTCGGCGTCCTAAACAGCAAATTGGTTTCCTATTTCTACAAACAACATGCCGTTAAAGCCGGCAGACGATCTTTCCCAAGGTCGTCGTGAAAGATTTGGGGCAATTTCCCATACCGGCATCGATCAAGTCTGGGAGAAACAAGCGGATGGTCCAGCTCGTCGAGGCGATGCTTTCCACGCAACAACAACTCGCCGCCGCCGTCAATGAAAACGATCGCACCTATTACGAAGGCAAAGCCGCCGGGCTCGACCGGCAGATCGACGAACTCACCTACGACCTCTACGGCCTGACAGCCGAAGAGCGCGCACTTGTCTCCGCAGGCGCATAGGGCAGCAACAGCGGATGGGGAATAAGGGCTCAAGGGCTCAGTCCTGGAATCTCGGCATTCGAGCCGGCGTTGCGCCTGCTCTGCCTCCTGCTCCTGCTCGTAATCGTGCTCCTGATCGGTTCTTAGATTTCGGGTCGGTGTTTCGTCGTTGCCCCGGCGGGTGGGACCCGGATGGTTGCGACCATCGGCACCTGGCGCGGTTTCGGGGCGGCTGCCCTTGGGTTCGCTGCGCGAAAGTCACTGGCCGGGCCAGCCAGCGACCGACGGGCCGGCGGACCGTGCTCCCCGGAGTTTGTGGCGCGGAGTTTGTTCGATCACCTGGAAGCCGGTGTGATTCTATCGAGCAATTCCTCGAAGGTTTTCCTTGCGTGAATCGGGAACAGGTTACCGCGTTACTGGAGGAGGTTTAAGGCAGTTTTTCGCCTAACGATGAGGGGAGCGCAAGCTTGCTGCTTGCTCGATCGGGGCCTGCAAGCTGGAAGCTTGCGCTACCCCGGAGAGCTTACGTCTGCACCACGCCCATGTGGAAGCGTGTCTTCGGCATCGGGCGTGAGACCCAGCTGAGCAGCTTGAGCAAGGCCGAGCGCGTCTCGTGCGGCTGGATAATGCTGTCGATCCAGCCGCGCGCGGCGCCGTAACGAATGTCGGTTTGTTCCTCGTAGGTTTCCTTCACCTTAGCGCGGAGCTGCTCGAGCTCTTCCGGTGAAGCTTTCTTGTCCCCGCGCGAACGGGAACGCGCGAGCACGGAAAAGACCGTGTCGGAGGCCTGCGCCGCGCCCATCACCGCGTAGCGCGCATTCGGCCAGGCGAGCAGGAAGCGCGGGTCATAGGCCTTGCCGCAGAGAGCGTAGTTGCCCGCGCCAAACGAACCGCCGACCACGACCGTGATCTTCGGCACGACGGAATTGCTGACCGCGTTGACCAGCTTCGCGCCGCTCCGAATGATCCCGCTCTGCTCCGCGTCGCGCCCGACCATGAAGCCGGTCACATCCTGAAAAAAAATAATCGGCAACCCGGTCTGGTTACAGTCCATGACAAAGCGCGCGGCTTTGTCGGCGCTGTCGGCGTAAATCACGCCACCCATCTGGATGCCGGCTTTCTTCGTCCGCACCTGGTGTCGCTGATTGGCTACGATGCCGACGGAATGTCCGCCGATCCGTGCATAAGCAGTAACCAGAGTCTTGCCGTAGTCGGCCTTGTATTCATCGAGCGAATCCGCGTCGATGATCGAGGCGAGCAGGTCGCGCGTGTCGTAGGTCTTCTGGCTCTCCAGGCTGATCAGGTCGTAGACCGCGTTCGGATCTTTGGCCGGCTCGGCGAACTTCTTCGCTTCCCCATTTTTCTTCGCGGCCTCGGCTTCCGGAAGGTGCGCGACTAACGAACGCAAACGTTTGAGACAGGCGGTGTCGTCCTTCTCGTAAAAGTCGACCGTGCCGCTGATCTCGGCGTGCATGTGGGCGCCGCCGAGTTCTTCCTGTTCCACGACCTGGCCGATGGCGGCCTGGACTAACGACGGACCGGCGAGATAAAGCCCGCTTCCTTCAGTCATGAGGATCTTGTCGCAGAGCACCGGCAGATAGGCGCCGCCCGCGACGCAGTTTCCCATGATGGCCGCGAACTGCGGAATGCCCGCGGCCGAGATGACGGAGTTGTTGCGAAAGATGCGGCCGAAATCGTCTTCATCGGGAAAGATTTCGTCCTGCATCGGGAGGAAGACGCCGGAGGAATCGACCAGGTAAATGATCGGGAGCGCGGATTCGAAGGCGATGCGTTGCGCGCGAATGAGCTTCTTCGCGGTCTGGGGAAAGAAGGCGCCAGCTTTCACGGTCGCGTCGTTCGCGATGATCATGCAGGGAATGCCGGCGACATTCCCAATCCCGGCGACCGCGCCGGCGGCGGGGACGTTGCCCCATTGCTCATACATTTTGTAGGCGGCCCAGAGCCCGATCTCGAAAAATTCCGCGCCGCGATCGAGGAGATGCGCGATCCGCTCGCGGGCCGGAAGCCGCCCCATCTTGCGTTGCCGGTCCTGGCCGACTTTGCCGCCGCCTTCGCGCAGGATTTCCTCCTCCAGCCGAATGGCTTCACATCTCTTGAG
>JBBSLW010000189.1:0-5336 GCA_038233495.1 Chthoniobacterales bacterium
CGCCCGCACTCTGCAGGCTCAGGCGGAGGCTGCGCCTAACGACGATCTCATTGGCGAGAAGATGATTCTCAACATGGGCCCGTCGCACCCCGCGACTCACGGCGTCCTGCGCCTCGTCCTCGAGCTCGATGGCGAGCTGGTCACGAAAGCGACCCCCGATGTCGGTTACCTCCATCGCGGCGACGAGAAGATCGCCGAGAACATGCAATACAACCAGTTCGTCCCCTACACGGACCGGCTCGATTACCTCGCCCCGCTCGCGAACAACGTCGCCTACGCGCTCGCAGTTGAGAAGTTGATGGGCTGGGAACTGCCGCCGCGCGGGAAAGCGATTCGCGTCATCTGTTGCGAGACGGCGCGTATTTCCGCGCACTTGCTCGGCCTCGGCGCGATGGCGCTCGATCTCGGGGCGATGACCGTTTTTCTCTACACCTTCACCGAGCGCGAGAAGCTCTATAATTTGTTCGAGCTCCTGACCGGCGCGCGCTTCACCACTTCCTACACGCGGGTCGGCGGCCAGATTCGCGATCTGCCGGTAACTTTCATCCCGCAGCTGGAGAAGTTCATGGATGATTTCATTCCGCAGCTCGACGAGATCGACGCGCTCCTCACGCGTAATCGCATCTTCGTCGATCGCACCCGCGACGTCGGCGTGATCCCGCGCGAGCGCGCCATCGCCTACGCCCTCTCCGGCCCGAACCTGCGCGGCAGCGGCGTCGAGCACGATCTCCGGCGCAAACATCCCTATCTCGATTACGACCTCTACGATTTTGATGTCACGATCGGGAGCGCGGGCGATTGCTACGATCGCTATCTCGTGCGGATCGAGGAGATGCGGCAAAGCGTGCGCATCCTCCGCCAGGTCATTGACAAGCTTCCGGCCGGCCCGATCAATGTGGTCGACTGGAAAAACATGCTCCCGCCCAAGTCGCGGGTGATGACGAAAATGGAGGAGCTGATCCACCATTTCATCGTCGTGACCGAGGGCCTCGACGCGCCTCCGGGCGAAATTTATTTCGCGGCCGAGAATCCCAAGGGCGAGCTCGGTTTTTACATCAACAGCAAGGGCGGCGGCGTCCCGCACCGGTTGAAGATTCGCGCCCCCTCCTTCGTCAACCTGAGCATTTTACCCGAACTCCTCCCCGGCAGTATGATGAGCGACGTGGTCGCGATTCTCGGCAGTCTGGACTTCGTGATGGGAGAATGCGACAGATGAAAGTCCTTATGAAAAACAAATCCCAACTCCTCGGTCTCTTCTTCGGGCTGCTCGCTCTGCTGTCGTTAGGCGCCTGTAATCGTGAGGCGCTTTCCGGCTCGAAACTGACGAGCGCGAACTACGACCAGATCAGCCTCGGCATGTCGAAAGCGCAGGTCGAAAACATCCTCGGCTCGCCCACCACCGCCGAGACCAAGGACATGGTCATTTTCAAGAAAACCACCTTCCGCTACGAGGAGGGGAAGAAGTTCGCGATGATCACTTTCAAGAACGACGAGGTCGACAGCAAAGATACGAATCTGGGACGTGAGCCTTAGGCAGCGTTCGATTCTCTATTGGATGAAGAAGCACTTGAGATCCTGGCGCTGGCTCAGCCTGCTCCTGGCAGCGGTTTTCGCCTTCACCGGCTGCCGCGGCAAGCGCCTGACCCGCGCCAACGTCGACGAAGTGGCCAACGGCATGAGCCGCAAACAGGTCGAGTCGATTCTCGGGCCCCCCACTTCGGTCGATAGCACCAGCCTGCTCGTCACGAAAAAGGTAACCTACCTTTACCAGCAGGGCGGCGAGTCGGTTACGATTGTCTTCTTCAACGACGAAGTCTCGTCGAAGGAAAGCAACCTGCACGAATAGCCGTCATCCGTGGAGCCGACGATGACGACGAGCGTTCCGGCGGAGCTGAAACGGATGATGGACGAAGCCATCGGCCACTACCCGGCCGAACAAAAGCGGAGCGCGTCGCTCCCATTGCTTCATCTTTGGCAGGAACATTTCGGCTTTATCAGCGACGAGGGCGTCACCTGGATCGCGGCCAAGCTCGGCCTCGAGCCGATCAACATTCTCGAGCTCGTCACCTTTTATCCGATGTTTCGCCAGGCGCCCGCAGGCCGGAAACATTTCCGCGTTTGCCGCACCCTGAGCTGCGCGATGGCCGGCGCTTATCCGCTCATGGAAAAGCTCGCTGGCCTAACGAAGATCGATCGCCACCATCAAGGCACCGGGATGCACAATCCCGTTTCGGTGAGCAAGGATGGCGAATACAGCATTGAGTTTGTCGAATGCCTCGCCAGCTGCGGCACCGCGCCGGTCTGCATGGTGGATGACGAATTGCGCGAAAACATGCAACCTGAGAACGCGCGCGAGCTGCTGACTCCTCACTCGTCACCCGTCACTCATCACTCCCCTTGCCCGCTTGAGCGCCGCCTCATTTTCGAAAACATCGGCCGCGAGGACTACAGCACCGACATCGATTGCTACCTCCGGCACGGCGGCTACGAGCAGCTCAAGGCCGCGGTGAAAATGTCGCGCGCCGACATCGTGAATGAAGTGAAATCTTCCGGCCTGCGCGGCCGCGGCGGCGCAGGTTTTCCCTGCGGCGTGAAGTGGAGCTTCATCAAGCCGGACGAAAAGAAACCGGTCTACCTCATCTGCAACGCCGACGAATCCGAGCCGGGCACATTCAAGGATCGCTACATCATTCATCAGGATCCGCACCAGCTTCTCGAGGGAATGTTGATCAGCTGTTTCGCGCTCAACGTCCACACCGCTTACATCTACATCCGGGGCGAATTCCCCGAAGGCGCGAAAATCCTCGAGCGTGCGATCGAGGAAGCGCGCGCCAAACATCTTCTCGGGCGCAACCTCCTGGGCACTGGGTTCGACGTAGAATTCTACGTCCATCGCGGTGCCGGCGCCTACATCTGCGGCGAAGAAACCGGCCTGATCGAATCGCTCGAAGGCAAGCGCGCCTACCCGCGGATCAAGCCGCCTTATTTCCCCGCCGTTCTCGGCCTCTACATGTGCCCGACGATCGTGAACAACGTCGAAACGCTCTGCCACGTGAAGCACATCATCCAGATGGGCGGCGCGGAATACGCGCGAATCGGGCGGCCGAACAACACCGGCACCCGCGTCGTCTGTGTTAGCGGCGATGTCGTTAGGCCTGGTTATTTTGAGATCGAAGTCGGCGCTCTCACGATGGGGCAGGTGATTAACGAACTGGCCGGCGGCCCGAAGCCCGGTCGCAAGATCAAGGCGGTCATCCCCGGCGGCAGCTCGGCCAAGGTTCTGCGCGCCGACGAGCGTTTCAAGCTGAAGGATGGCGAGGTTTCGCTCGATGAGATTCCGATGGATTTCGATTCGCTGGCGGCGGCCGGTTCGATGGCCGGCTCGGGTGGCGTCATCGTGCTCGACGATTCGCGCGACATGGTCTGGGCCCTGAACAACATCAACGAATTCTACGCGCACGAGAGCTGCGGTCAGTGCACCCCGTGCCGGGAAGGCTCGCTCTGGATGAAAAAAATCACCGACCGGATGTTGCTGGGCGGCGGCGTGACCCAGGATCCTGCGACCCTGAAAAACGTGGCCGACAACATCGCCGGCCGCACCATTTGCGCCTTCGGCGAAGCCTGCGCCTGGCCGACCCAAAGTTTCTTGGAAAAGTTCCCCGACGAATTCGCCATCCGCGCGCAGAAACCGGTTCCGCCGCCCCTCCCGCCCGAATACACCTCGGAAGAACTGATCGCCGAGCAAGAAATCGAAACCTCTTCCCTCGCCCACGACCCCGGCTGGGAAAAAGCCGGCTCGGCTGGAATGGTATGAGAGGATGAATTTGGAAACCAGGAATCCAGAAAAGGAAGAGACGGAATCGCTGATCGAGCGGATTATCGGCGCGGCCATACGTGTGCATACGGATCTCGGACCCGGTTTTCTCGAATCGCTTTATGAGGAAGCGCTCGGGATTGAATTGCGATCGTTAGGGATGCAGTTCGATCGGCAGAAACCGATTCCCATTTTTTACCGCGGCCAACCAATTGGCCAGCATCGTGTCGATCTGCTCGTCGAAAACGCTGTGATCGTTGAGCTGAAGGCGACAACCGCTCTGGAGAAAGTTCATTTTGCAGTCCTTCGTTCCTACCTCAAAGCGCTGGGTCTCTCGGACGGCCTTCTTTTCAACTTTGCTGCTACACGCCTAACGATAAAGCGGGTTGGCCGCGAATATCACTCTCGTCTGATAGAGGAAGACATTTCCTTCTGATTTTCTGGCTTTCTGCTTTTCAAATTTATTCTTCCATGCCCGACGCCGCTGCTCTTCCAATGGTCAACGTCCAAATCAACGGCGTCTGGCACGAGTTCCCCAAGGGCACGCGCCTGATCGAGGCCTGCGAGCAGGCCGGCAGCTTTGTCCCCCGCTATTGCTACCACAAAAAGCTCTCCTCCCCCGGCAACTGCCGGATGTGCCTGATCGAGATGGGCATGCCAAAGATGGGCCCCGATCGCAAGCCCGTCCTCGGTGAAGACGGCAGGCCTGAGATCAACTGGATGCCGCGTCCGCAAATTTGCTGCGCGAGCGATGTCTCCGAAGGTCTCGGCGTCCGGACCAATTCGCCGCTGGTCGAGGAATGCCGGCGCGGAGTGATGGAATTTCTCCTCATCAATCATCCGCTCGATTGTCCGATCTGCGACCAGGCCGGTGAATGCCGCCTCCAGGAATTCAGCGTCGAGTACGGCCGTCAGGATTCGCGTTTCCTCGAGCACAAAGTGAAGAAGCCGAAAAACATCGAGCTCGGGCCGCGCGTCACGCTCGATGACGAGCGCTGCATCCTCTGCTCGCGCTGCATTCGTTTCTCCAAAGAGATCGCGCACGACGATGTCCTCGGGTTCATCGATCGCGGCAGCCACACCGTTCTCACCGCGCATCCGGGCAAGCGGCTGGAGAATAACTACTCGCTCAACACGGTCGACATTTGCCCGGTCGGCGCGCTCACTTCGTCGGATTTTCGTTTCGAGATGCGGGTCTGGTTTTTGAAGGAAACGAAAAGCTTTTGCACCAGCTGCGCGACCGGGTGCAACACGCTCATCGGTTCGCGCGAAGACGTGATCTATCGCCAGACGCCGCGCGAGAATAACGACGTCAACTCCTCGTGGATGTGCGATTACGGCCGGCTCAATTTCGACTATCTCGGGAGCGACCGCCGCCTGCTCGAGCCGCTCGTGCGCGAGGGAAACAAACTCCAGCCGGTCACCTGGAAAGAAGCGATCGAGCGCACCGCCGCGCAGCTCCGGCCCCACATCGGGTGGCAGACCGCCATCCTCGCCTCCGGCCGGATGACGAATGAGGAAA
>JBBSLW010000190.1:0-5222 GCA_038233495.1 Chthoniobacterales bacterium
GAAGTCGCCCACACCGTCGCTAATCCGGCCGATGTGGACGACGAGATCCGTCATCTTTGCGCTGTTCTTGCCTCCGACACTTGAGCCGGGAGTCGCCGGGATGCCTGGCAAGGAAGGGCGCTATGGAAGCGCCGCCGGCGGTTTCAAACCGCCGCTCCTTGAGGGAGCCCCGCTCTGCCTTGCGGATGATTACCGCACCTTTGTCGCTGATCCTTCGAACACCGCAGGTGTGCCGCGACCCCTGCAGCGTGCTGACGCCGCAGGTTCGGGATTGATTTTGCGCCTGCGCGGTTCCGGAAGTGCCAACGCCGACGCCGGCAGCGAGCAGGCAACTGACCGCCGCGGCAAAGGAGCAAGGAGTTGGTTAGTGTTCTTAGTTTTGAATTTCATTTGTGTGATTCCTTTTCTGTTGAGTTTAAGACTTTCTTGTTTCACTCCCTTCTAACGGAAACAAAACCGAAAAGTTCCGGATCGAATTTGGAAAACTCTCCTCCTGTGTTTGCGCTTGCCCAAAATCGCCAGCATCGCCAGTATGTTCGCATAGTGACGGACCCGACGGCGGGGGATTCGGCCTTCAGGCATTGAACCAATGAATGTTCCCGATTCCTCCACGGGCACGACCGGCAGTCTGGCGGCGTGCGAGGAATGCGGCGCCACGTCCATAACCCGCGAAGGCTTTTGCATCAGTTGCCTCTTGCGCGAAGGATTAGAGCAGGCGGGCGAGCCTTCGGCCGAGGTTTTCGAAAACGTGCTCGTGGAAGCGGACGTGCCGGACGCTTCGTGGCGCCTGGGCAACTACGAAATCCTGGGCGAAATCGGACGCGGCGGGATGGGCGTGATCTATCGCGCTCGGCAGCGCCATTCCGGCCGGATCGTGGCGCTGAAGCGGGTACTCGCCTACAACGCCGATTCGCATGAGACCCTCGTCCGGTTCCGGCGCGAAGCGGAAGCCACCGCGAAACTCGATCATCCCAACATTCTCCCGATCTATGAGGTCGGGGAGAGCGCGGATGGACTCCCTTTCTTCAGCATGAAATTCGCGACCGGCGGGAGCCTGCGCGCCGCCGCCCCCTCCCTGCGCGACCGGCCTAACGCATGTGTGCTTTTGCTGGCCAAAGTCGCGCGGGCGATCGATCACGCGCATGAGCAGGGTCTTCTCCATCGCGATCTGCAACCGGGAAATATCCTGCTCGATTCCCGAGGCGAACCGCTGGTGAGCGATTTCGGGCTGGCCAAATGGATGACCGGCGTCAGCGACCTCACCCAAACCCAGACGAGCTTTGGCACGCCCGGCTACATTGCGCCGGAACAGGCGGAGAGCGCTGCGGGCGAACTCACGCCCGCCGCCGATATTTACAGCCTGGGCGCGATCCTATTTTATCTCCTGGCCGGCCGCCCGCCCTTCGTCGGCGCAAATGTCCTCTCCGTCATCCGCCAGGCGATCGCGAATCCGGCGCCAAAGCTGCGTTCGCTCGCGCCGCGACTCGATCGCGACCTCGAAACCATCTGCGCCCGCTGTCTCGAGCGCGACCCGAAGGCGCGCTACCAAGCAGCCGCCGAGCTGGCTGACGATCTCGAGCGCTGGCTCGACGGACGATCCATCCTCGCCCGCCCGGTCCGCGCTCCCGCTCGTCTCTGGCGCTGGTCGCGGCGCAATCCGCTCCTGACCGCGGCTGCCATCGTCTGCCTTTCGTTAGGCACGATCATCTTCTGGCTGATTGCGCAACAGATCGCCGCACCGCCGCCGGAAAAAAGCATCGCCGTCCTGCCCTTCGATAACCTGAGCGACGACAAGGAAAATTCCTACTTCGCCGCCGGCGTGCAGGACGAGATTCTTTCCAATCTGGCGCAGATCGCCGATCTGAAAGTGATCAGCCGTACTTCGACCCGCCTCTACGAGGCCGACCAGCCGCGCAACTCGCGACAGATAGGACGACAACTCGGCGTCGCTCATCTTCTCGAGGGCAACGTGCAACGGGTCGGCCATCATCTGCGCATTAACGTCCAGCTCATCGACGCCCAAACCGACGCGCACCTTTGGGCGCAAAGCTATGATGGCGATCTCAAGGAGGTCGTCGCTATCCAGAGTCAAATCGCGAGAACGATTGCCCAACAGCTGCAAGCCAGGCTTTCCGCTCGTGAGAAAGCCGCCATTGCGCAACCGCTCACGATCGACCTGCGAGCGAACGCTCTTTATCAGGAAGCTTTGGCGATCGAACACGATTCGCCCGAAGACCAGAGCCTGCGCAAAAGCATCGGACTGCTGGAGAAGGCGGTGGCGCGTGATCCGGAATTCGCCCTCGCCTACTGCGCGCTGAGCCGGATGCATCTCACTCTTTATTTCGGGGGTTACGATCACACTTCGTCCCGACGATCGTTGGCGCACGTCGCGCTCCAGAATGCAACCCGGCTTGAACCCGAGAGCGGCGAGGTTCACCTGGCGGCGGCCCGCTATTGGTACCACGGCTTTCGTGATTACGACCGTGCCCGCCACGAACTCGAACTCGCCCGCCGCGTCTTGCCTAACGACGCTAATATGTATTTCGAGATTGGGATCATCGATCGCCGGCAGGGCCGCTGGAGCGAGGCCATCCGGGCCTTGCGGCGCGCGGTGGAATTAGATCCGCGCAACGTCCAGTTCCTCATGGAAACGTCCACGAGTTACGAAGCATTGCATCGTTACGCCGAGGCCAGCGAAATGTCAGCTCGCGCTCTGGCCATTGCGCCGCACGATTATTGGGTCCGAATCATCCGTGCCTCCCAGGCGATGAAAGAACAGGCCGATCTCCGCCCGCTTCGTCACGAACTCGATGCCATTCTCGCCGAAGAGCCGGAATCCGCGCCCAAGATCGTGGACCGGTTATTTCTTTGCGCCATCCTGGAGCGCGACCGCACTGCCACCGATCGCGCCTTGCTCGCCATTCCTCCGGAAGGAGTCTCCGTGGGAAGCGATAATTTCACCCGACCGCGAGAATGGTTCGTTGGCTATGCCGCCCGCACCTTTGGCGACGCCGAAGGTGCCCTTGCTGCCTTCACCGCCGCGCGCGCCATTTTGGAACGCCGGCTCGGCGAGAAACCCGACTACGCCCCGGCCTGGGGCTTGTTAGGGCTGGTCGACGCGGCGCTGGGCCGCAAGGAAGAGGCGATTGGCGAGGGCCGTCGTGCCTGTGAACTTCTGCCCGTATCTCAGGATGCCATCTTGGGCCGCCGCTATCTGCGGAGCCTGGCCAAGATTTATGCATGGACGGGCGAAAAGGAACTGGCGCTCGAGCAAATCGCCAAATTGTCAGAGCCACCGCCTGCATTCGATTACGGCGATTTACAACTCGATCCTGATTGGGACCCGCTCCGGGGTGATCCGCGCTTCGAAGCGCTGGTAGCCCGGATGGCCCCTGACGTAGGTGAGACAGCGGCAACCGGCATTCCGGAGAAAAGTATTGCGGTACTGCCCTTCGAGAACTTGAGCGATGATAAGCAGAACGCTTATTTCGCGGCCGGGGTCCAGGACGAGATCGTGACCGACCTGGCCAAAGTCGCCGATTTGAAAGTCATCAGCCGCACCTCAACCCGACCTTATGAAGCGGGCAAGCCGCGCAACCTGCGCCAGATCGGTCAACAACTTGGGGTAGCCAACATTCTGGAAGGCAGCGTGCAAAAACTCGGCCAGCGCATTCGGATCCACGCCCAGCTCATCGATACCAGAAGTGACACGCATCTTTGGGCCCAGACATACGACCGCGACGTAGCCGATCTCTTCGCGATCCAAAGCGAAATCGCGCAAACCATCGCGGCACAACTTCACTCGGTCATTTCCGACCGCGAGAAGAAGGCGATCGCCCTGCCGCCCACGACCGACCTCGTGGCTAACGACCTCTACACTCAGGCGCGGTTGATGGAAAATGTGGACTTCCCGCGTCAGCTCCAGGCGATCGAGCTGCTGCAACGTGCGGTCGCGCGCGATCCGCGCTTCGTCCTGGCCTACTGCGCCCTCGCGCGCGTGCATCTGACGCTCGTCTCCTATGGCTACGGCGACGCGGCCGCTCATCACAAAGCGGCCCAGGCCGCGATCGAGAATGCAGCCCGGATTCAGCCCGAGGCCGGCGAAGTGCATCTCATGCGGGCGCATTATCTGGGCTACATGATGGGCGACTATGATCATGCCAGGGCCGAGCTTGAGCTGGCCCGGCGCGCCCTGCCTAACAATGCAGCAGTTTATTTCGAGACCGCCGTGATCGACCGGCGCCAGGGCCGCTGGGCCGAAGCGCTGATCAACATGGATCGCGCCGTCGAGCTAGATCCGCAGAACGAGGCGGTGCTCATCGAAGCTGCCGCCAGCTATTACGGAGTTCGCCGTTATGCCGAGGGATCCCGCCTTTTCGATCGAGCAATCGCGCTTACGCCCAAAGATTACTTCGCCCGGATCATGCGGGCCGAACGCGCGTTCTCCGAATGGGCCGATACCCGGCCGTTGCGGGCCGAACTGGACGCAATCCTGGCCGAAGATCCGGGCGCTACGGCGAAGATTGCTGATTCTTTGCTGTCGTGGGCGATCTCTGAGCGCGATGCCGCGGCCGCGGATCGCGCGGTCGCGGCGATCCCGACGGAAGGGTTGCCAGTGGCTCCCCGCCTAATTTTGCCACGGGAATATTTTGCGGCTGGGGTTGCCCGCACCTTTCACCGGCCAGAGGCCGCCCGCCGTGGGTTCGAGGCCGTCCGGCCTGTCCTGCAAAAACTGGTTCACGAACAGCCCGACCTGGCCGCCGCCTGGAGCAAGCTCGGGTTGGTGGAAGCAGCCTTGGGGCGCAAAGAGGAGGCGATCGAGGCGGGACGGCGAGCTTGCGAAATTATGCCGATGTCTCGGCAAGCCGCCCCCGGAGCAAGCGCTCTGCGAGATCTGGCTGCGATCTATGCCCGGGTGGGGGAAAAGGATCAGGCGCTGGACCTGCTGGCCACGTGCGCGAGCAAAACTTACAGCCTCACTTACGGTAGTCTGAAGCTGAATCCCGATTGGGATTCGCTCCGGGGTGATCCGCGCTTTGAGCGAATCGTCGCCTCCCTTGCGCCGTCCGCGCGCCCGGGAAACCGCTAAAGACCGCCCCAAAAAAGAACGGGCTGGTCCCGCATCGTGCGAGACCAGCCCGAGTAAAGCTGCCGAACCCTCGTTAGGGCTTGCGGAAAATTCCGCCAGTCGACGGATCGCGCACCATCGCGCCCGGCGGCAC
>JBBSLW010000191.1:0-5220 GCA_038233495.1 Chthoniobacterales bacterium
GCACCAGACGACTTCCGGATCCGGCGCGTCCGCCGGCAGCATCGGCAGGTTGACGTTATAAAAAATGCCCGGCTCGTTAGGCTTGGCGAGCAGCTCGGTCAGGACCGGTGTGATCCAGCGAGTGGCGCGCGCCCAATCGAACTCGACGCCGGATTTGCGGTAATGCGAGAAGGCGATCCCAGGCCAACCGTGGAGGAGCGCTTCGCGGACGGCCGCGACCGTGCCCGAGTAATAGACGTCCGCGCCGAGGTTGGCGCCGTGATTGATCCCGCTCAGAATCCACTTCGCTTCCGGGACGAGGTGGAGGAGGCCGAGGCGGGTGCAATCGGCCGGCGTGCCGTGAATCGCGAAACGTTCCTCGCCACGCGGCTCGATCCGGACGCCGTTCTGCCAGGTGACGGCGTGGCTGACGCCGGATTGCGGGCCAGCCGGGGCGACCACGACGGGCTGGCCGAGCGGACGCGCGGCGTTGACCAGGGCCTCGAGCCCCGGCGCCTCGATGCCGTCGTCATTCGTGAGAAGAAATTTCATGCGGGTCGCACGCTAGCGCACCCGGCGCTCGCGAGCCAGAAGCGGCCGCAAGCGCTGGACCCGGATCTGCGCAAGAGTTTCCCGATTTAGGGCGAGCACCGGTAGGGCGAGACTCCGTCGAGTGAGAAAAGACGGCGTCGGGAGCTGGGGCCGCCCCCAGGCTCGACGGAGTCTCGCACTACCGACGTCCGCCCGCCCCGTCAGCGATCTTTCTCGACGAAGTTCTTCAACCTAACGAGCGCGGTGTCCCATTGCCGGGCGACGAGGTCGAGGTAATTCTTCGCTTCCTCGAGCGGCTCCGGCTCGATCTCGAAAAGACACTCGCGCCCCGACATCTCGCCCCGGACGAGACCCGCGCTTTCCAGGACGCGGAGATGTTTTGTAATCGCCTGCCGCGTGATGGGCGAGCCATCCGCCAGTTGCGCGATCGAGCACGGGGCGCGCTCGCAGAGCCGCGCCATGAGCGCGAGCCGCGTCGCGTCGCCGAGCGCGGCGAAGACGGGCGCGTGCCGGCGCAGGAGCGGCGCGGTCGCGAGGCCGCTACTACGCTTGCTCGACATGGCTTTGAATGTCCTTCATCTGCTGCGCCCAGCCACGGTCGTTCATGCGGAATGCTTCGGAGCGGCGTTCTGCTGGGATCTTGCTGAAACCCGATTCGGTCACGGTGAGGCGCGTGCCGCTCACGATTTCCGTGAGGCGGAACTCAACCAGCGTAGAAGGTTCCTCCGAGTAATCGACCGCGGGATCGATCGCGTAAGGATGCCAGGTGTAGGAAAAAAGTTTCTCCGGCTCCATCTTCTGCACGACCACTTCCATCCGGATCTGCTCGTAACCGGGAACCGTGATCTGGCCGGCGGTGGTTTGGCCGAGCGCGAAAGGCGTTTCCAGGTTCACTCCAAACCATTCCGAGAATTCCCGGTGATCGGTCAGCGCGCGCCAGACGCGGGCCAGGGGCACCTGCAGTTCGATCTGTTTTTCAATCTGGTCCTCGTCAATATGCAAGTTCATGGTTGCACGTTAGGCCGAGCGAAGAAACGTGCAACCTTTTTATTGCATGTTGTTTCAGGCTTCGAAGACCCAGCGGCCGCCAGTCATCGTCCGTTCGATCGGAATCTTGATCAGGGTCGAGGGATCTTCCTTTAATGGATCCCGACCCAGCACCACGAGGTCGGCATACTTCCCCGGCGCAATCGAGCCCTTCTGCTTTTCCTCGAAAGAAGCGTGCGCGCCGTTGATCGTCTGCACGCGCAAGGCCTCTTCCACGCTGATCCGCTGTTCCGGTCCCCAGACGGTGCCTTGCATATCGGTGCGGGTGACGGCGGATTGCAGCGCCATCATGGGCTCGAAGGGGCCGGGCGGATAATCGGAGCCGGGCGCAACCGGCACCCCGGCATCGAGGAAGCTGCGCAGAGCAAACATGTGGTTGAGCCGCTCCGCGCCGTATTCGCGCATTTTTTCGCCGTGATAATAAACGTAGGTCGCGAAAGGGGTCGGAATGGCGCCGAGTTTCTTGATTCTTTGCACGAGGGAATCATTCACCACCGTGCAATGCTCGAGGCGAAAACGCGGGTCGCGCCGTGGCCGCTCGCGTTGCAGCCGTTCGTAGACGCGCAGAACGGTATCGATCGCGACGTCGCCGTTTGCATGCACACCGATCTGCCAGTCAGCGGCATGGGCTTTGCGCGCGGTCTGGAAGAGCTCCTCCTCGCTCATGACTTCAATCCCGTAGTCGTTAGGCCGGCCGATGTAGGGCTGCGAAAGCCGCGCGGTCCGCTCCGAGATGGAGCCGTCAGCCGTCATCTTCATCGCGCCAACTCGAACCCATTCGTCGCCAAAGCCGGTCCGAATCCCGGCCTCGAGCATGCGGTCGATTTCGCGGTAACCGATCAGGCAATAAACCCGCGCCGTCAGTTCGCCCGCATCGCGCGCATCCTGATAGGCGCGCAGGTCTTCGTGCGAACCGTAGGCATCGTGCACCGAGGTGATGCCGGCGCGCGAGAGCATGCTCGAGATGAGCTTCACTCCCGCGCGAAAGTCGTCCCGGCTCGCCGTCTCCGGGATGAGCCTCTCGAAAAGGTCGACCGCCCGTTCCGCGACGCGACCGGTCAGTTCTTTGCTCGCCGGATCGTGGTCAAATTTCCCGCCCTGCGGGTCGGGCGTCTCGGCGCTGATGCCAGCCTTCTGGAACGCGAGCGAATTGGCGTACGCGGTATGGCCGCCGCGATGCGAGATGAGCACCGGATGATCCGGGGCGGCGGCATTCAGATCCTGCACAGTCAATGGACGGCCGTCGCTCGTTTTCGTGTCGTCGTATTTGAAACCGAGGACCCATTCGCCTGGCGGCGTTTTCGCCGCCCGCTCGTGGATCGCGGCCTGGATCGCGCTGATCGAGCGCAGGTCGCAATCCACCTGCCGCAGATGCATTCGGCCCGCGATCGCCGGATGGGAATGGGCATCGATGAATCCGGGAACGACCGTCTTGCCTTCCAGGGCGATCTTCTTTGTCAGCGGGCCGGCCAGGGACAGCACCTTGCCGTTAGGGCCGACGGCGTAAAAGCGGCCGTTCGCGATCGCCACCGCCTCCGCCTGCGGAAGACGCGGGTCGATCGTGATGATCTTCGCGTGATGCAAAATCAGCTCGGGCGAGGTGCGCTCGAAAACCAGAGCGGGCGCCACGGCAAAGGCGCCGAGGCCGGCCAGGAATTGACGTCGCGACGGGTTGGACATGAGGAGTTCGGGCTCGTTAGTCGTCGTTCCGGCAAGTGGCGAGCGCAAACGGAAAATCGAATGGTCGATTGTCGAGCAGCGTCCGGGGAAGGGCGCTTGGTAAACGCCTACGGCGATTGTAAATCGTGGCTCCTTGGTGAGATCTCGCTCGGAAGTTGCATGACGGCACCTCGGCTGTAGAACGAACGATGCCCGCGCGCTTTTTGCCGCCCGTTTTACTCCTCCTCGCGGCGCTCTGCTGGAGCCTGGGCGGGGTCCTGATCAAGTCGATCGACTGGCCGCCGATGGCCGTCGCGGGCGGGCGGAGCGCGATTGCCATCCCGCTCATCCTGCTCTGCGTGGGGCGGCCGCGCTTCACCTTTTCAGTCGCGCAGATCGGCGGCGCCATCGGCTACGCGCTCACGGTCGTACTCTTCGTTTTTGCCACTCGCATGACGACGGCGGCCAACGCCATCTTCCTGCAGTACACCGCGCCGATTTACGTCGCGCTCATCGGCGCCTGGTATCTGCAGGAGCGCGCCTCGCGGATCGACTGGCTCGTGATCGCGGTCGCGCTCGTCGGGATCGCGCTCTTCTTCCTCGATCGCCTCACGACCGCGGGGATGTGGGGCAACATCATCGCGCTCGGGAGCGGGCTCGCCTTCGCCTCCGTCGCGCTCTTTCTGCGCAAGGAAAAAGCCGGCTCGCCGATCGCGAGCATCGTGCTCGGGAACCTGATCGTCGCGCTCGCCGGCCTGCCTTTCATGTTCACCGCCCCGTCGTTAGGCGGGGACGGGCTGTGGCGGCTGCTCCTGCTCGGCACGGTGCAACTCGGCCTGCCTTACGTCTTTTACGCGATCGCGATCAAGCACGTCACCGCGCTGGAGGCGACGCTCATCCCGCTCCTCGAGCCGGTCCTCAACCCGCTCTGGGTCATGCTCGCGCTCGGCGAAAAGCCGGGACGGTGGGCGATCGTAGGTGGCTTGCTCGTGCTCGGCGCCGTCCTCGGCCGCGGCGTGCTCATGATGCGCGCGCGGGACGAAAATGCTGCGCCCGCCTGAGCCGCGCCTGGGTTGCTACGGGAGCTCGAACGAGACGATCTCGTTCGCGGCGCGGTGATTGGTCCAGAACCGCTCCCCGTCAAAAGCGAGCGAGCGACAGGCGAACGGGACCGCTGCCAGGTCTTTGATCTCAGGCTCTTCCTCGCGCGGATCGAACTGCGCGATGCGCCAATCTTCCCCCTCCTGCTCCGTCCCACGCAGAACATAGATTTTGCCATCGACAAAGGTGTGACCGGAAATCTCCGCGCCGACATCGATCGTGCGCAGGATGTTGCCGTCGGCGGCGAGCTGGAGAATGCGGTGCTTATACCACTGGCTCAGGTAAAGGTGCGTCCCGTCATGGCTCAAGTAGGAGCCGGTAAACTCCGGGCAGGCGACCCGATCCGCGCCAAACCCGCCCGCCGGGTCGTATCTCCGCAGGTAGCGGTCATCATCCGGCCCCTCGCCGAGGGTGAAATGCAGGCCTTCGCCGGTCGAGACCGCAGCCCAAGGGATTCCAGGCGGTTCCACCTCTTTCGTCACGGTCCAGGTCGGGACGTCGATCGCATAGACGCGTCGCAGATCCCGCGAACCCATCCAGAGGTGCTGCCCATGCCAGGCCAGCGCCTGCGGCGTGACCGCCGGCGAAGCCAGCCGCGCCCGCTCTTTGATCGTTGTTAGCTTTGCCATTGTTGTCGTTTAGCACGCGTCGCGATTCACGTCTAACTCCCCCGCTGGTTACCTTTATTCCACCGCGATCACTATTTTCCCGCGGGCGTGTCCTCCTTCTAAATAACGGATACCTTCCGGGACCTGACTTAGTGGGTAAGTCCGGTCGATCACTGGAGTCACTTTGCCGGACTGCATCAGCTCGGCCAGGAAAGCGAGGTCCTTGTTGTTCAGGTCCGCCAGCATCATGACGAATGTCTGACTCACAAAAGGC
>JBBSLW010000192.1:0-5207 GCA_038233495.1 Chthoniobacterales bacterium
CCATTATCCGCCTTGTAATTTTCCAGCGCGGCGGAGATCGCGGCGATCTCGGCTTCGGCTCGCGAGCGCGCGCCTTTGTTGTGCACGTAGCTGCTGGTCGCCAAGACCAACCCCGCCAGGACGAGAATGATCGCCATCACGACCAAGAGCTCGATCACGGTGAACGCCCCGCGCGCACCCGGTCGGTCGCCCGCTCGTCCCGCGGTTCTGCATTGCCGGCGCATCGAATCAGCTCTGCGCCTGCAAGCCGCCGATGATGCTGATCAAGGGCATGAACAACGCGATCACGATCGTGCCCACGATCAGGGCCAGGAAGACGATCATGATCGGCTCCAGCATCGAGGTCAGGCCCGCGACCGAGTTGTCGACTTCATCGTCGTAGACTTCCGCGATCTTGAGCAGCATCTCGGGTAACTGACCGGTCTCCTCGCCGACGTCGATCATGCTGATGACCATGGGCGGAAAGGCGCCGCTTGCTTCGAGCGGTTGGACGATCGATTCGCCTTCCTTGACCGAGTCGTGGACCTGCGTGATGGCGCCGGCAATGACGACGTTGCCGGCGGTTTCGCGGGTGATGTTGAGCGCCTGCAGGATCGGGACGCCGCTCGTGACGAGCGTGCCTAACGTTCGCGCGAAACGCGAGATCGAGCTCTTGCGATTGAGGTCGCCGAAGAGCGGGGCGCGCAGTTTCAAACGGTCGATCAGGACGCGACCGCCGGTCGTGCGGGAAGCAAATTTCCACCCGAAGACCAAAGCGACAATCGCGCCGATCAGGACCAGCCAGTGATCCTTGAAAACGCTGCTGATCCCGATGACGAACTGGGTGATGGCGGGGAGCGGTTTATCGCCCAGCATGTCGTGGAAGATCTGCTGAAACTTCGGCACGATGAAGACCATCAGGAACGCCATGATGCCGAAAGCGAGGACGAGCACGATGGCCGGATAGATCATCGCGGCGACGACCTTGTTCTTGACCTTCTGCGCCTTCTCCTGGAATTCCGCGAGCCGATTCAGGACGAGCTCAAGCACACCGCCGAGCTCCCCGGCTTTGACCATGTTGACGTAGAGCTTATCGAAGATCCGCGGATGTTGCGCGAGGCTTTCGGAGAACGTGCTCCCGCCCTGCACCGAGTCGGCGATTTGATCGATCGTGCTCTTGAGCACAACGTCGCGCTCTTGTTTCGAGAGCACATTGAGCCCGCGCAGAAGCGGCAGGCCGGCATCGATGAGGGTGGCGAGCTGCCGGGTGAAAACCATCAGGATCTTGGCTTTGACAGTTTTCTTTTGCCAGAGAACGATCCCTTTGCTTTTCGTGCGCGGGGCGCTCGGCGCGGCCACCGCCGCTGAGGTCTTGGTCGCGCGCCGGGCTTTCTTCTCAACCGCGACGCCGCCCTGCCCTTCCTCGTAAACGCTGGTCGGGAAATAACCGGCCTGCCGGAGCTGGCCGATGGCGTCGTTGCTCGAAAGAGCGTCGACCAATCCAGTCGATTCCTGACCCCGGGCGTCGAGCGCTATGTAGGTAAATCGCGGCATAAAGAAGAAGTAACGGCTGGGAAAATAGAGAGAGCGCGATGTTCTGTCGAGGTTTTGTGCGTGCGTGCAGGCCTCTGCTCCTCGGGGGAGCACGGGCTGTCAGCCCGTCCTCGGAGGCAGCCTCCCTCCGAGCGCGCGAAGATTTACCAGGGAAGTTTTCTCACCCCGTTGCCGTCATTGAAGACCAAAGTGGTTGCGCTGCGCACAAAGGCATTCGGCTGGCAGCCAAACGCGGACGGGCTGACAGCCCGTGCTCCCCGGAAAGAAGCAGGCGGCGACCCGTCAGGTGTATTTCAGCACTTCTTCGATCGTGGTGTCGCCTTCGAAGATGCTGCGCACCCCATCTTGGCGCAGCGTCACCATCCCCAGCTCGATCGCTTTTTGTTTCAGCACGACGGAGGGCGCGCGCTCGTTGATCAAGGCCCGGATCGGGTCGCTGATCTGCATCAATTCGTAAATCCCCTTGCGGCCCTTGTAGCCGGTCTGGTTGCACTTTTCGCAGCCTTTCCCGTAGTAGAAATGGCGGTCGCCGATTTCGTCCGGCGCAAGATCGAGCTCGGCGAGGAGCGACTCGTTAGGCTGGTAGGCCGTCCGGCAATCAGGACAGATGCTCCGGATCAAGCGCTGACCGAGGACGGCGTCGAGGGTCGAGGAGATGAGAAATGGCTCCACCCCCATGTCGATGAGACGCGCGATCGCGCCGGGTGCGTCGTTCGTGTGCAGGGTGGTGAAGACGAGGTGCCCGGTGAGCGAAGCTTGGATCGCGATCTGCGCCGTCTCGAGATCGCGCGTTTCTCCGACCATGATGCGGTCGGGATCCTGGCGGAGAAAAGCGCGCAGGACCCGGGCAAAGGAGAGACCAATCGCGTCGTTCACCGGCACCTGCATCACGCCTTCGAGGTCGTACTCGACCGGCTCTTCCGCGGTCAGCAGTTTGGAATCGATTGTGTTGATCTTGCGCAGACAGGAATAAAGCGTGGTCGTTTTGCCGGAACCGGTCGGCCCCGTGACGATGAAGATTCCGTTAGGCCGATTGATCACCTGGAGGATGTATTTGAGGATGTAATCCGGCATCCCGAGCGCTTCGAGATCGAGGTTCACGGTCGAGCGATCGAGCACGCGCAATACGACGCTTTCGCCAAACTGCGTCGGCAAAGTCGAGACGCGCAGGTCGACCGCGCGGCCCGCGATGTTTTTCTGAATCCGGCCATCCTGCGGAAGGCGGCGCTCGGCGATATTCATGTTCGCCATCACCTTGACCCGTGAGATGACCGGAAGCGCGAGATGGCGGGGCGGCGGCGCCATTTCGTAGAGCGCGCCGTCGACCCGGTAACGGACTTTGAACTCGGCCTCGAACGGCTCGAAATGGATGTCGCTCGCCCGGTCCTGGATCGCCTGGTAGAGAATCAAATCGACGAAGCGAATGATCGGGGTGGCGTTGGCCTCGGCTTCGACGTTGCCGCCGGCGGCGCTGTTCGCGGCCAGGGTCATAAGCTCGCCGGCTTCGCCGAGCTGCCTGAGGATGTCCTCCATGCTGGAGGTGTCTTCGCCGTAGTGTTTGCGGAGGCGTTCCTCGATCTGGAGGCAGGGCGCGAGCATCACTTGGATGTCGCGCCCAAGCGCAAAACGCAGGTCTTCGATCGTCTGCGTATCGAGCGGATCGAGGAGCGCGGCCCGGATGGAACTATCGGCCTCTCCGATCGGCAGCGCGCGATGCAGGCGCGCCAGCCCGGCCGGAATGAGATGGAGAATCTGCGGGGTGAATTCGACCTGGTCGAGATCGATCACGTCGGTCCCGAGCGCGTCGGCGATCGTCTGATAAAATTGCGTTTCGTCGACGATCCCGTGGTCGACCATCGCCTGGTCGATCGCTTTGCCGTTCTGGCTCGTCTCGAGCAGGACGTCGTCGGCCTGGGCGCGATCCATCACGCCCTGGTCGATGAAAAGGTCGGCGAGTCGTTCGTTATTCATTCGTTAGGGAAGAGTGTGGCGACGGAATTCCGGGGAGCACGGGCTGCCAGCCCGTTCGCGTTCGGCTGCGAGCCGAATGCGTTTGCGCGCAGCGCAACCGGCGGCGAGGAAATGACGGCCGCGTCTTAGGAAAAATTTCGATGCGTTTTCTCCGCGCGGTGGGAGGCAGGCTGCCTCCCACGACGGGCTGGCAGCCCGTGCTCCCCGGAGAAGAAAAATGGCGCGCCGGTTCATTTTAATTCGCATCGCCTAACGTGATCGAGATGACCTCCTCGGCCGAGGTGACGCCGGCCAAGACTTTGCGCACGCCGTCCTCGCGCAGGGTGCGCATACCGAGCTCGCGCGCTCGCTGGCGCAGGACCATGGTCGAGGCGCGGCCGTTCACCATGTGGCGCACTTCGTCGTCGATCTCGAAGATCTCGAAAATCCCAAGCCGCCCTTTGTAGCCTGTCTGCCGACAACGATCGCAGCCGACCGGGCGCATCACGCTGGCCTCGCCCAGTTGCGAGGCCTCGATCCGGAGCGCGCGCAATTCCGATTCCGAAAGCCGCCCCTGTTCCTTGCACTCCGGGCAGAGGCGCCTAACGAGCCGTTGGGCCATGATCGCGCGGATGGAGGTGGCGACGAGGAACGGCTGCACCCCGATGTCGATGAGGCGCGCGACCGCAGAAGGCGCATCGTTCGTGTGCAGGGTGCTGAAAACGAGGTGGCCGGTGAGGCTGGCGTTGGTCGCGATTGAAGCGGTCTCGAGATCGCGGATTTCACCGATCATGATGATGTTCGGCGCCTGGCGCAGGATGGCACGGAGCGCGGCCGGAAAGGTCATCCCGATCTCACCATTCACCTGCACCTGGTTGATCCCGTTCATCTGGTACTCCACCGGTTCCTCGACCGTGATGATCTTGCGGTCGGGTTTGTTGATGTAATTGAGGCAGGCGTAAAGCGTGCTCGTCTTGCCCGAGCCGGTCGGGCCGGTCACGAGCAGGATGCCGTCGGGCGCGCGGAGGAGACGCTCGAAGGTTTCCTGGTCGTCGCTCAGGAATCCAAGCTCGGGCAGGCCGAGGAGCAGGCTGGTCTTGTCGAGTAGACGCATGACCATGCTTTCGCCGTGATTCGTCGGCACGGTCGAGACGCGGAGGTCGATCGATTGGCGGCCCATTTTTACCTGGATGCGGCCGTCCTGCGGCAGGCGCTTTTCCGCGATGCTCATCGAGCCGGTCATAATCTTCAGCCGGCTGATAATGGCGGATTGCAATTTCTTGGGGGGCGACTGCATCTCCTGGAGGACGCCATCGATCCGGAAACGAACGCGGAAACTTTTCTCGAGCGGTTCGAGATGAATATCGCTCGAGCCGAGCTTGTGCGCCTCGAGCAGGAGGAGCGAGACCATGCGCACGATCGGCGCGTCGCCGCCGTCGCCTTCCGGAAGTTCGGCGCCCTCGGTAATGTCGAGTTCCTCGAGCGCGGCGTCGCCGATTTTCTGGCGCAAAACGTCGACTGCTTCCTCGGCGCTGCCGTAGTACTTGATCAGTGCCTGGCGGAGTTTTTCCGGAGTCGTGCAGACCAGTTCGATCTCGCGCTTCAACAAAAAACTCAGGCTATCGATGCTGTCGAAATCGAGCGGATCACCCGTCGCCACGACCAGTCCGTGTTCGTTCCGCGCGATCGGGATCATCTTGAACCGGCGCGCATCGGAAGGCCGG
>JBBSLW010000193.1:0-5173 GCA_038233495.1 Chthoniobacterales bacterium
CATGGCGCTCGCGCTCATCATCGGCGGCGTCATCATGTGGGTGGTCGATTCGGTTTTCGTTAGGCCACGCGTCCGGCAGATGGAGGAGACGAATCTGCCGACCGCCATCTGGATCGGTGCGGTCCAGGTGCTCTCGGCGGTTTTCCCCGGCACCTCGCGCTCGATGTGCACGATCGCGGCCGGGCAGGTCGCCGGGATGTCGCGCGAAGCCGCCCTCGAGTTTTCCTTTTTCCTCTCCATCCCGACGATGTTCGTCGCGACCAGCTACGACCTGCTGAAGACGCTTCGACCCCATGCCGCGACCGAAGCGCTCGCGCCGCTCGTCATGACGCCGCATCTCTGGGTTGTGCTCGCGCTCGGTTTCGTGACCGCGTTTATCGTCGCGCTCGCGGTCGTCGCCTGGTTCCTGCACTGGGTGCGACGGCACGGTTTCACGCCGTTCGCGATTTATCGCATCGTCCTCGGCGTCATCCTGCTGGTGGCGCTTTCGCGCGGAATGCTTGGCCGCTGAGGCAATCCGGCGTAAGGTTCCCGCTCGTGCAAACCGAGGTTATTTTACCGGATCTCCAGAGCTGCGTGCTCTGCGAAGATGTGCGCTGTGAATTCAACGGCATGCACACGCTCGTCGGCGTCCTCAACATCGTGCCGACCCCGAAGTTGCCGGTCAATTACCTGCGTCTCTGCATCTGGACGCGCTGGTGCAGCGGCGCTGGGCGTTTTCATCAACGCTCCAAGATCGTGGGCCCGGACGATGCCCACACCATCGCGCAGGCGGAGGTCTCATTTGATCTCAAGGAAATGGAAGGCCACGCGACCAACGTCCACTATTTCGGCGGGGTGCAGTTCCAGCAGTTCGGCCTGCATCATGTCGAGATTTATTTGGGGGACGAATTGAAATTGCGTTTCCCGTTGCCGGTCGTGCAGGTCAAGCCAGCCTAACGAAACCGCCAACGACCGCGGCGATGCGGTCGGTAAAAAAGTCCAGCGCGCGACCGCTAGACTCGCCCGACGAGCGCGAGGACCAGGACGATGATCAGGATCAACCCGATCCCGGCGACTGGGTAGTAACCCCAGTTGCTGCTGTAGGGCCAGGAAGGGAAGGCGCCGATCAGGAGCAGGATCAGGACAATGAAGAGGATGGTACGCATAAGTGGGTGCTCGCGAACCGTTACGGTTTCCCCCAAGATCGTTACGCGGCCGGCCTTTGGTTTTGTCATTTTTCGCGAACAAACCAGCTTGCACCGGCCAACCGTCACCCTATCGTTCGCGCGGTGGGCCGAGAAAGTCCGGAGCACATCGCCGCCGACTCTTTTTCCACCGGAAAACCATGGCAAATACGATATTGGTCGGCGCGCAATGGGGCGATGAAGGCAAAGGCAAAATCATCGATGTCCTGACCGGGAACGCCGACATTGTCGTGCGCAGCCAAGGCGGGAATAACGCCGGCCACACCGTCATTCACGGCGGAAAAAAATATGTCCTCCACCTCATTCCCTCCGGCATTCTGCGCCGCGGAAAAATCTGCATCATCGGCAACGGCGTGGTGATCGATCCGATCGCGCTCGTCGCCGAGATCGATGGCCTGCGCAAAGTCGGGGTCAAGATCGGGAAGAATTTGCTGATCAGCGATTGCGCGCACCTCGTCCTGCCGTATCACCGCGCGCTCGACGAGCAGCGCGAGCAGCGCAAGGGCGTGGTCAAGATCGGCACGACGAAACGCGGGATCGGTCCTGCCTACGGCGACAAAGCCGCGCGCACCGGGCTGCGCATGGCCGACCTGATGCAGCCCGAAGTTTTCACCGAGAAACTGCGGGCCAAGATGCACGAGAACAACGCCATCCTGAAAGCACTCGGGGCGCGCTCGATTTCCTTCAAGCAAGTGAACGAAGATTTTCTCGAGGCGGGGGAACGCCTCCGGCCCTTCGTCGCGAACACGGTCGTCTATCTGCACCAGGCGCTGCAGGCGGGGAAGGAAATCCTCTTCGAAGGCGCGCAGGGCACTTTCCTCGACATCGATCACGGCACCTATCCCTACGTCACTTCCTCGAACACGACCGCGGGCGGCGCCTGCACCGGGACGGGCGTCGGGCCGCACCGGATGGATCGCGTGCTGGGGGTCATGAAAGCCTACACCACACGAGTCGGCGAAGGCGCGCTCCCGACCGAGGACGAAACGATCGCCGGCATGTTGCACGAGATGGGGCGCGAGTTCGGCGCGACCACCGGCCGGGCCCGGCGCTGCGGCTGGTTCGATGCCGTCGCGACGCATTACGCGACCATGATCAACGGCATCGACGACCTCGCGATTACCAACCTCGACGGCCTCGACCAGGTCGACCCGATCAAAATCTGCGTCGCCTACAAGCTCGATGGCGCCGTCCTCGATGTCCCGCCGAGCGATGCCGCGCAATGGAACCGCTGCCAGCCGGTCTACCTCGAGATGCCGGGCTGGAAACGCTCGACCGAGCGCGTAAAAAAATTCGCCAATCTGCCTAACGACGCCAAAAAATACGTGCGCCGCATCGCCGAGCTAACCGGTGCGCGCCTCACCCTGGTGAGCGTCGGCCCGGCGCGCGGGCAAACCCTGCATCTCCAGGCCTGATGGCCGCGCCGACCAGAGCGATCCCGCGTCACGTCGCCATCATCATGGATGGGAACGGCCGCTGGGCGAAAGAACGCGGCCTGCCCCGGATCAAGGGCCACGAGGAAGGGGCCAATGCCGTTCGCGCCTGCGTCGAAGGCTGCGGCGATCTCAAGGTCGAGTTTCTCACCCTCTACGCATTCTCGGCGGAAAACTGGCAGCGCCCGAAAGCGGAAGTCTTCGCCCTGATGAGCCTGCTCGAGCAATTCCTGAAGGAAAAAACGCCCGAGCTGCTCGAGAAAAACGTCCGGCTCCAGGCGATTGGTCGCCTGACGGATCTGCCCAAGGCCTGCCAGAAACAACTGCACAAATCGATCGAGCAAACCGCGGGCAACAACGGGCTCACCCTCATCCTCGCGCTCAGCTACGGCGGCCGGCTCGAGATCATCGATGGGATCAAGAGTCTGCTCCACGAGATCGAGCTCGGCCACATCGACCGCGCGATGATCGACATCGAGATGTTCAGCAAACATCTTTACACGCGTTATTATCCCGACCCCGACCTGCTCATCCGCACCTCGGGCGAGATGCGAATTTCCAACTTCCTTCTCTGGCAACTCTCCTACACCGAGATGTATATCACCCCAAAAATGTGGCCGGATTTCGGGAAAGAAGATCTCTTCGAAGCGGTCAACGAATTCGGCCGCCGCCAGCGCCGCTACGGCGGCGTCTAAGCGTCCTGTCAGCCGTCGCCCATCCCGGGTAGCGCGAGACTCCGTCGAGCCGAGGCGCGGTCTTGCTGCGAAAAGAACCTCCATCTTCGCCCCGGCCTAACGACATCTTTCCGCCAAAGCGCATCGTCATCCCTTAGCCGGCGGTGCGCGGGGAGGGATCTCCCAGTTGCAAATCGATGAGAGAAATCCCTCTCCGTCCTTCGGCGGTTCGGGATGACAACGCGGGGTGGCGTCAACGCGCCTAAATAAACGCTTCCGCCACCGAGTCGGCGAGAAAGCGCCCGGCCGGGGTCAGCACATAGCGCCCCGTCTGTGGCAGGAGCAAACCGAGCCGGACGAATTCTTCCACCTCGTTAGGGCGATCCTCCACCCACTCCGCCGGCACGCCCCAATTCGTGCGAAGCGAGAGCGCGACCGACTCCGCCCGCTTCATCTCCGGGGTCAGCATCTCGTCGCCCGTCGACGCCGATTCGCCGCGCAACAAACGATCGGCGTAGCTCCGATAATCCGGGATGTTCTGCCAGCGCCGCAGCCCGACGGTCGAGACCGCACTCGGCCCGATCCCGAGGTAATCGGCCCCGCGCCAGTAGGCGCGATTATGAACCGACTCGAAACCGGGCCGGGCATAATTCGAGACCTCGTACTGCTCAAAACCGGCCGCGCCTAACAAATCGCCTGCGATCGTAAAAAAATCCGCATCCGCTTCCGCGTCCGTCCGGAACTCGCCCCGGGCATGGCGCAAGAAAAAATCGGTATCCTCCTCGTAAGTCAGGCAATAAGCCGAGAGGTGATCGGGCTGGAGCGCGAGCGCGCGGCGCAGGGTCGCTTCCCATTGCGCGAGGGATTGGCCGGGCAGCCCAAACATGAGATCGATGCTCAGGTTTTTAAAACCGGCCGCGCGCAGCAACGTGAAGGAAGCCTCCGCCTGGGCGGCGGAATGTTCGCGGCCGAGCAGTTGCAACAGCCCGTCGTCGAACGATTGCACGCCGAGGCTGATCCGGTTGACCCCGCACTCGCGCAGGAGCCGCGCTTTCCGTGCCGAAACGCTCCCCGGATTGGCCTCGAAAGTCCATTCCCGCAGCTCGGCCAGGTCGAGTTGCGCGCGAAAACCGGCGAGCAGAGTATCGAGTTGCACCGTCGTTAGGGCAGTGGGCGTTCCGCCACCGAAGAAAATCGTCTCGGGTTGTAGCCGTCGCCCTGTGGGCGACGCGAAGGAGGACGTCTTTCTTCCCAGTCCGATCAACTCTTTCGCTTCCCACAGGGAAGCGGCTACAAGCTCGGCCAGAAGCGCTTCACAAAACCGCGCGGTCTGCGCCGGATCGGCCCGCTCTTTGTAGAAGGCGCAGTAGGGGCAAATCCGCGCGCAAAACGGGATGTGCACATAAATGTGCCGCGCCCTCCGGCGCGCCTCCGCCGGGTTGTCAACCGCCCCCTCGCCCATAGAGTCCACCATCGCCGCTCGCCTCTTTCGCTCAATCGCTTTTCTCCTCGCCAGCGTCGGATGCGCCGCCGCCAAGGGCCTGCCCCCAGCGCCGCCGTCGCCGCCCGCGCCCACTCCGTCGCTCGTTTACCGAGCCCATAACCGCGACGCGATCCGCGACTACCGGACGAACCCGGCACTCGTCCGGCAAATGACCAACGCCCTCGTCCTTGCCGTTACCCGGCAGCCCGATATCGCGAGCGCCTGGCGTTCGCTGGTCAAGCCTAACGACCGGATCGGAATCAAGATCTCCGCCGCGGGCGGCGAACTTTTCACCACCCATCGCGAAATCGTGAACACGATCGTGGATGGCCTGGTCGCGGCCGGCCACGCCCGCCGCGACATCATCGTCTGGGATAAATCGCTCGGCGGAATCCG
>JBBSLW010000194.1:0-5135 GCA_038233495.1 Chthoniobacterales bacterium
CCGCGCCTTGCAGGTGCGGCAATCGACCATCGGATCGCTGAAAGTGTCTTCGTGGCCGCTCGCTTTGAGGACCGCGCGATGCGTCAGGATCGCGCCATCCATCCCGACGACGTCGTCCCGTTCGCGCACCATCACGCGCCACCAGTAATCCTTCAGGTTGCGCTTCAGCTCGACCCCGAGCGGGCCGTAATCCCAGACGCCATTCAAGCCGCCGTAAATTTCGCTCCCTTGGAAAATGAAACCGCGCCTTTTGCAGAGGCTGACGATTCTTTCCATCCGCTGCGGATCGGGTGTCATAGGAGAAGCCACAGATTTACACAGATGAACACAGATTAAATCACCCAGAACCAGCTCTTCTTATCTGTGAAAATCCGTGTCAATCTGTGGCTGAAGAAATCCTGCTACTTCGCGACTGTGACCTCGGTCTTGACCGAGTTGGCGATGAAACAATTCTCGTGCGCGAAGTGGTGCATCGCCTCGATGTCCTGCTCGGTCGGCTGATTATCCCCAGAAAACTTCAGCTTCGGATGCAGCTCGACGCGGGTGATGGCGAGTTTGCCCTCGGCATTTTTTTCCATGTGGCCGACTGCTTCGTCGACGTATTCGTCGAGGAGGAATTTCTTCTTACAGGCGGCGGCGAGGAAGGTGAGCATGTGGCAGCTGGAGAGAGCGGCGACGAACGATTCCTCGGGGTCGACCAGCTTGGGATTGCCGAGGTAAGCGGGCGCGGCGGTCGCTTCCATCTCGTGGCCGCCATCGAAGCTCCAGGTGTGATCGCGGTTGTAGGTTTTGTATTCGAAGTCGGGCGTGGCGCGCTTCCAGGTGAGCGTCATTTTGTGTTCGGACATGCCTCTAGATAAGTGCCGGGCCGCAATCTGCAAGCGGCCGTGATTCTCTGCGCGGGTGGAACAAATCTTGCACTAAGACCAAGGCGCAACGCCCCGGGCGAAGCATTTTTTGCAATGACGAACGAAGATTTACAGGCACTTCTGACCGCGATGCTGGAGAGCGGTGAAGGCGTTTCTGATTGTCTCTTCATCCGGGGCAAACCGCCGCTCATCGAACGCCACGGCGCCCTGCACGAACTGCCGATGGAAGAACCGGGCTCCGCCTTGGAACCGGCGCATATCGACGCGATCGCAGCGCTCCTAATCAACGGAAACGAGCGGCTGCGCTCTGACCTGACAAACAGCGGCTCCTGCGACACCAGTTATGCGCTCGGCGATATCGCCCGTTTCCGGGTCAACATCTACGGGCAAAACGGCCACTGCGGCATCGTGATGCGGAAGTTGCAGTCGAAGATCCCGACGGTCGATGAGCTCGGGTTACCGCCGATTTTTCACGAGATGGTGAAGGAGAAATTTGGCATCATCTTCGTTACCGGCAGCACCGGCAGCGGCAAGACGACCACCCTCGCGGCGATGCTAAACGAGTTGAACCAGACCCAGCCGGTACACGTCGTAACGCTGGAAGATCCGATCGAATTCCTCCATCCGCACGACAAGGCCGCCTTCAGCCAGCGGGAAATGGGAAAAGACTTTTTTGATTTCGCAACCGGCCTGCGGGCCGCGTTGCGCCAGGCGCCGAAGGTGATTCTGATCGGCGAAATTCGCGACCGCGAGACGATGGAGATCGCGCTCTCGGCTTCCGAGACCGGGCACCTCGTTTTGAGCACTCTGCACACGATCAACGCCGGCCAGAGCATCAACCGCATCATCGGCCTCTTCACCAACGACGAGGAAAAGCAGATCCGCGAACGCCTCGCCGATACCCTGCGTTACATCGTGAGCCAGCGGCTCGTGAGCAAACGCGAAGGCGGCCGACTCCTCGTCACCGAGATCATGGGAAGCAGCATGCGGACGCGCGAAGCGCTCATCTATGGCGAAGGCGAGAACCGCAGTTTCCAGGAAATCATCGAGGCGGGCAGCACCCTCGGCTGGCACAGCTTCGACCAATCCCTGATGCGCGCTTTCGAGGACAATCTGATCACGGAAGAAACCGCGCTCCTCTTTTGCACTCACAAAAACAAAATGCGGCGCGATCTCGAGATGGCGAAAAAACTCCGCTGCCCCGGCGACGAAGAGCCCTCGGGTTTGAAAATGGCTTCGCTCTAGAAAAAATGAACACCAATAACAACGATCAATTGCGCCAGGAACTCCGTCTCGCGCAGCTTGAAATCAAAGTTTTGCGGGAGCAGCTGCTCAAATCGGTAGAGGAAACGCAGCGCCGGCTTGACGCAATGCCCCAGCCCGCGGTCGAAGCCGCGGCCGAGGTTGCGCCGCCGGTCTCGACTGAGCCACGCGTTATTCTCCCGATGGCTCCGAACGGCACCGCCGCGCCTAACGGATCAGCGAGCGCCCCACAAAAAAACGACCGCCCTCGTGTGCTCTATGTCGAGGACAGCGAACCAAATTTCCGCCTGATCGAGAACGTGCTCCATGCGCGCCCGGGAACCGACCTGATCTGGGCCGAAACCGGCCAGCAGGGCCTCGAACTGGCGAGTGAAAAATCGCCCCAGTTGGTCCTGCTCGACCTCGACCTGCCCGACATGCACGGGAGCAAGGTGCTCGAGGAGCTCCAAGCGCTGCCCGGCACGGAAAATACCCCGGTCATCGTGATCAGTGCCGACGCCACTCCGAGCCAGATCGAGCGCATGCTCTCAGCCGGGGCGCGCAATTACCTGACCAAGCCTTTCGAGATCCGCCGGTTCCTTTGCATGTTTGACGAGGTGCTGGCCGGCGCCTAACGACCGCCGGGGCAGGGCGAACTCCAGTTGCCGCGACGCCTCCCTGCGCCGAAGCTTCGCCTCCAATGGCGTCGCGCCCCATTCTCTCGTCTTTTCTCGCGCCGGGGCGCCGCCGCCAGTTGGCGGTCGCGCTCCTCCTGCTCGTCGTCTTTCTCGGCGGCCTCGGGCTGCGCGGGATTGCCTGGGAAGAGACCACCCACCTGCGTTTCCAGCGCGACATCGTAAACGGCTTTTTCTGGGGCAGCGAAACGCTGGTCGAGGGTAGCCGACTTTCGCCCGGGGCAGAGTCGATCACCTGGCGGACCTTCGCGCGCGGTTACCTCGGCCTTTACGACCGGGTGGAACGGGAGGCATACGAGAAGAATTACTATCTCGATTATCCGCCCCTCCGGCTGCTTGTAATGTCGATCTGGGCCAAAGAAGTGCGGGCCAAATTCCCCGGGGCCGAAGATGGCACCCCGGAATACGTCGAGCCGCTCCTCCAGGTCAACCTGCTCTGCGAGCTTCTGACCGTGCTCGGGATTTTCCTCCTCGTTAGGCTGGGAGTGCGGCGCGCTTCCGGCGCGACCGATTCCGCGCTCTTGCATCGCCTTCCCCCGGCCGAGCGCGCCTGGGTCTGCGGCCTGGTCGGGGCCAGCGTGGCCTGGCTCGATCCCTCGCTCATCCTCGACGCCCATGCCTGGCCGCAGTGGGACGTCTGGATTCTGCCGTTTTATTTGTTCGCCGCCCTCGCGGCGCTGAACCGGCGCTGGTTTGCCTGCGGCTGCCTCCTCGCCCTCGGCGGGATGCTCAAGGGCCAGCTTCTCTTCGTCGCGCCGTTTTTCATTCTCTGGCCGCTCTGGCAGAAACGATGGGGGCGCGCCGGACGCGCCCTCGCCGGGTTCATCGCGACCGCGGCGCTGGTCGTTTCCCCGTGGCTGCTCCGCAACTTCCCGGCCTGGGCGGCGGTGGGAGCGGTCGGCGTGGCGGTATTGGCGTTTTTCTGGTGGCGCGGTGCGCGGCATCCCTGGGCCTGGAGCGCCGGGCTGGCCGGTCTGGCGGCGTTCGTTACCGGCGCCTTTGGCGGCGGGAGTTTTGCCTGGTTGAAGATCGGTTTTCTCTACGGGAGCGAGCGGTATCCGTTCCTCTTCATCAGCTCCTGCTACAACCTTCCTTCCCTCCTCTCGAGCTGGAATCTCTCGCTCAAGTCGCCGCTCTGGGCTTTCCAAGTCGGCTCGTTCCACGGGGTGCTCACTTTGCAATGGACCCTGCGTCTCCTCTATCTCGCCGGGCTCGTCCTTTGCGCGCTCGGCGCGGCCCGCCACGCGCGGCGACGCGATCCGCGATTACTCATCGCGATCGCCGCACCCTGGCTGATCATGTTCGCGCTCCTTGGCCAAATGCATGAGCGCTACCTGCTTTGGGGCACCATCCTCAGCGCCGCCGCCATTGGGGTGAACGCGCGTCTGACCGTGCTCCACTTCGTTTTCTCCGCCATGAGCGCGACCATGATCACGCACGTGTTACTGCTGGATAAGAAGCTCGACTCCACTCTTTCCACGATCGATTTCCTGGCTCGCGTGCAGCCGATCGCGTCGTGCTTTTTGCTGGCCGGCGTGTTCTTTTATTTCCGGTCCGCGCTCTCCACCCGGACCCTGCGCCTCCGTCCGCCGCGCCGGGTTCCACTTTTGGAAAACGAAGCCCCGCTCATCCTCGCGCCGGCCGTCGAGGAAAGCTGACCGCGCCCGGCCGCGGCGGAAGAGCTGATCAAAAAAGTTGCCGGGTGCGGCGAGCGCTGTAAGTCTAGCGTCGCTCGTTTCCCGGCGCGATTAGCTCAGTGGTAGAGCGCTTGCTTCACACGCAAGAAGTCGCAGGTTCGAACCCTGCATCGCGCACCATCCCAGCGACTGCGGGCACCGGCCTGGCCTCGGCGGCGGATTATTTTGCGAAATGAAATTCCGCCTGTTGCAGGTGCGGCTCGCGTTCCGCGGCCAGGCGCAGGCGAAGCGCCCTGAGCAAAGCGAGTCCACGCGGAATCTGGCCCGGCGGACGGTAGCTGATCAGGCGAGGGAAAGTGCGGTGGTTCGATCCATAATGTTTGGTCATACGAATAACCTGCATGAGCCTGTCGGACATTAGTTGTCCGACACCTTCATTTTTTTAAAATATTTTCATGCCGGCCGCGCCGAAGTTTCATCACAGCGTCTACGTCATCCTGCTCGAGCCAGCCGTGGCGGAGCACCGTTCCATCCTACGTCTCAACCCGCGACGCGATCCCGCCCGGCCTTGCGTTTATGTGGGCATGACCGGGCTGCCGGTGGAGCACCGCTTCGAGAACCACAAGCACGGCTACAAATCCTCGTGGGTGGTCGAGAAATATGGAGTGCGCCTCATGCCCGAGCTTTACGCG
>JBBSLW010000195.1:0-5110 GCA_038233495.1 Chthoniobacterales bacterium
CGTGGAACGCGCGTTCTCCCATTCGCTGTAGAGCTGGTAGTCGTGCAGACGGTCCTGCTCGAGGGGCGTGAACTTCCGGAGCCAAGCCAACTGCGCCGCTGCCTCAACTTTCGCGATACCGTGCAAAATGGTGGCGGCCTGCGCAAATTGACTCGCTTCCTGACTCGCTTCCAAAGCTGCAATCCCGCACAAAGCTCAGCCGCCGGCCGAACGTTAGGCTGAGTCACGGCCAGCTCGCGGAAGAGCGCCTCGGCGGTGGGATAACGTCCCGCCTCCAGTTCGCGTCGGCCCGTCTGCAATGGACCGTCGCTCACTACCCCAGCGGGCGTGGCCGAGGCTCCGCTAACGGGTCGGGTGGCCGTGCTCAGTTTGTTGAGATGACGCCAGCCGTAGGCCGCGCCAAAGCCCAGAGCGACCAGCAAAGCGAGCGCGCCTAACGACACCGCCAGGCGAACCTGCCAGCTCCAGTGCGCTTGTTCTTCTTCTTCTCGGGAGGGTGTGGCCGCGTGCGCTGCCTGCAGTTCCGCGATCAACTCCTGGTACGACGTTAGCCGGTCGGCCGGATCGGGACGGAGCATCCGATCGATCACGGCGGCGGTTTGCTCGGAGACGTCACGCGCGATCCCGCGCAATGGAGTCGGGTCCGATTTCAGTTTGCGCAACTCGGCGGCCGATCGCGTTTCATTTTCGAAAGTTGGATGCCCGGAGACAGCGTGAAAGAGGGTTGCGCCCAGACTGTAGAGATCGCTGCGGAAATCCTCTTTCGCGCCTGTCAGGCGTTCCGGCGCGACGTAGTAAGGGGTGCCCCAGATTTCTCCGTCCGTTTCGGTATGCTGCCCGGCGAGCAGAACCAAACCGAAGTCGACGATCTTGGCCTGACCACGATCGGCGAAAATGATATTGCCAGGCTTGATGTCGCGATGAATCAGCCCCGCTTTCAGCGCCGCCTGCAACCCTTGCGCGACCTGCATCCCGACCTCGAGCGTCTGCAATTCCGAAATGCGCTTTTCGTCCTCCATCCGATCGTCGAGACTGCCGCCATCGACCAGTTCCATCACGACGTAGAATTGCCCGTGGTCTTCGCCGACCGAATAAACTTCGACCACGTGGGATGTTTGATCGAAGCGGTGATGCGCGCTTCCTCCTGCAGTTTGGCCGTGAAAGCAGCATCGCCGGCGAACTCTTTGCGCAGCAACTTGAGCGCGACAAATCGGTTCAGCCGGGTGTCGCGCGTCTTGTAAACCGAGCCCATTCCGCCGGTGCCGAGCGGCTCGACCACGACGAAATTTTCGAAAGTACGCTCGACCCGCAGCGTCTCGCCACAAGCCGGGCAATCGACTTTACCGAATGGCTCCAGCCCGGCGGTGGAGACCGATTGGCCGCAACTCGGACAGGATTGCACCTGTGCGCCGCTCCCAGTCGAGGCCATCGCCGCATAGTAACACCCTGCGACCGGGCGGCAATCGGGCGCTGGCCCTAACGACCGGCTGCTGTATCATGGCTGCATGAAATTTCTGCGCCTTTCAGGTGCGCACAAACTGGGGAGAAGGAGCCGAGGGTGATCGAATTGACGGTCACTCGCGAGCAGGCCGGGCAGCGACTTGACCGTTATCTTGCCCTCGCGCTCCCGCAGTTCTCCCGCTCCCGTTTGCAGGATCTGATCAAGACCGGCGAGGTGCTCCTGAAGGGCGCCACCGCGCGCACCCGCGAAACGGTCCGGAGCGGCGACGTCGTTAGGCTGACCGTCCCGGAGCTTCAGGAAATCGACGCCCAGGCCGAGGAAATCCCGCTCGAGATTCTCTTCGAAGACGATGACCTGCTCGTCTTGAACAAGCCGCCCGGCATCGTCGTGCATCCCGGCGCCGGCAACCAGACGCACACCCTCGTCAACGCCCTGCTCCATCATTGCGGCAGCCTCTCCGGGATCGGTGGCAAGCAACGGCCCGGCATCGTGCACCGGCTCGACAAAGACACGAGCGGCTGCCTCGTGGTCGCAAAAAATGACGCGACCCACCAGGCGCTCTCGCGGCAATTCGCCGAGCGCGAAGTGAAAAAAATCTATCTGGCCCTGGTCGGCGGGACCTTGGAACGCCCGCGCGGCACAATCGAAGCCCCGATCGGACGGCACCCCGTGCAGCGCAAGAAAATGGCGATCAATCAACGAACCGGCCGGCCGGCCCGGACCGATTTCCGCGTCCTCCAGACCGGCGGCGGAGTCAGTCTGCTCGAGTGCGCGCTGCACAGCGGCCGCACCCACCAGATTCGAGTGCACCTCAAGCATCTCGGCCACCCCATCCTCGGCGATTCGCTCTACGGAAAAGGTGCAACCGCCCCGCGCCAGATGCTGCACGCCTGGAAACTCGGCTTCACCCATCCCGGCAGCGGCGAACGTTACTTCTTCGAGGCGCCCCTCCCGACCGATTTCCGCGTCGCCCTCAAGTCGTTAGGCTAAAGAAAGGCCAAGCCCGCCAGCCCGCGCTCACGCCAGGCTCCGGGCTGTCAGCCCGTCGCAGCCGGCAGGTTGCCGGCTGCAGTTTGCGCCAAGCGCAGCCCGATGGTCAGGGGCGGGCGAAGATCAAGCATTGCGCTAGGCACTCCGCGCATCGCGCGACCTGTAGCCAACCGGGCGCCGTCACTTCCCCACCCGCCCCCCTCCGCGGCAGGCTGCCACGAATAACGGGCTGGCGGCACGGGGCCATGACATGGGTAACACTTTTCCCTCTGAGAAGCAGCGCAATTGGCGGATGTGCTCCCCGGCATTTTTGCTTTGACGAGACCCCCTTTTTCCCTCTGGAATTAAGGGGACTCGCCAAATCAAAAATGCCTTCCTCTAGAGGGAAAAACGGAGGGCACGTACCGTTGGAGAGTGTTACCCATGTCATGGCCCCGTGCCGGCAGCCCGTGCTCCCCGGAGAGTGGCTCACGCTTTCTCGATTTCGTTAGGCTCCGCTTTTCGCCGCAAGGCAAAGAGCGCCGAAATAAGCGGCGGGATGAAAATAAAACCGCGCAGCCAGGGCTCCGAACGCCACGGCAACATAAAGAGCCGCTCATCCCAAAAGAGGTAGTAGGCAAAAACCGTCACCGAAAGCACCTGCCAGGATTCAACCCGTCGCCAGGCCGCGAGCGGCAAAATCCAAGTCACATACCAGGGATGCAAAACCGGGCTCAGGACGAGCGCCGTGCCCATGACCCAAAAGGAGCCGCGCTTCCAATTCCGGTAGAAGAGCAGCGCAACGAGCACGACCGCCACAATAATGATGACGTTGTAGTTATAATTCTTCTGGTGCGGATTGGGCCAGACGGTGTCCTCGATCATCCACCAAAAAATGTCGTTCAGCCGCGTCACGTAAACGAAACGCCCTAACGACTTCCAGATCGGCACCTGCGGCACGCCGTAAGCCAGGCTCAAAAGTCCCGGGATCACCAGGCTCAGACCCAGGATCCAGGCTCGCCGGCTCAAGGCGAAAACGAAGACCGGCAGAAGAAGCACCGGGATCAGCTTGATCGAGATTGCGAGCCCGAGCGCGACCGCGCCCAGGATCGCGTAGCGCCAGCGCGCCGCGGGATCGGTCGCGGCGTTGCTGCGCATGAAACAAAGGATGCCGGCCAGCATCGGCAGAATCATGAGGCTGTCGAAATGCGCCGCGCCGGCGAAGCTGTAAACGGCCAGCGGATTCCAGGCATACCAGGCGGCGGTGAGGTGGCGCGCGGGGCCGCCGATGAGGCGCAGGAGAACGCCGATGGCCGCGAGATCAGCCAGGCCGAAGAACAATTTGTAAGCGAGCGGCCCGGCCGCGAATCGGCTCAGCGCGGCGAAAATCAGTTCAGTCCCCGGCGGATAGATCGCGCTGAAATCGCGGTGATTAATCTTGCTCCAGGCCGGATACTCGGCCCGGACCGCACTCAACCGGTCGTCGTTAGGCGCGAGCACGTAGGGATTGAAACCCGCGTTCTGCACTTTCCCTTCCCACTGGTAACGCCAGAGGTCGTCGCCCGGTTCGAGCGGGAGCGCTACGAGCCGGAGGAGGACGGCTACGATCCAAAAAGTCACCGCCACCGTCCGGCCCGACGGCACCTTTACGAAGGCGGAGGTGCCGGCGAAAAAGGCGATCCCACAGAGCACCGCGGTCTCGACAAACTTGATCGGCATGCCGGCATAGAGCCAGTCGTCGAAGCGATGGAGGGTGGCGAAAAGTATGATCTCGGCCAGGATCGCGAGCCAAAAGCGCGCCTGCTTAAAGAGCGGCATCGATGGTTCCCTTGCGGGTGATGCGTTTCAAGCCCAGCCGGTAGGCGGCGACGTCAACGATCTCCGCGACCCGCCGCTTCAGGCGGCGCGCCCGGGTTCCGAGGAAGAGAAGAAAGATCGCGTAGGGAATGAGGATGCGCAGATCCAGGCCGCCGCTGTTCAGGTCGCGGTAAAGGATCATCGCGATGATGAGCAGATTGATGATGACCGTGGTGGTGACGAAGCGATAGCTCAGGCGCACCCGCGTCAGGCATTTCGGGCCGCCATGGTACTCGGTCACGGTTTGGAGCACGACGCTCCAGAAAAAGTTGCCGTAGATCTGGATGTCCCATTCTTTCCAGCCGGTGTCGGCGGAATAGCTCCAGCCCTCCTCCTCGAGCAGCTCGAAAGTCGACTTGAGGAGCGCATTTCGTTCCACACCTTCGTCGCTCCAGTAAACGCGCCGGCGCAGGTTGCCCCGGCCGGCGGTGCCGGAAGGCATTTTCTCGTGCGTGCCAATGACGCCCCGCGGAGTGCGCTTGAATTCCAGCCAGGTGAAATAACGATTCCATCCGCGCACGAGCGGTTGCGCGAAGGCCAGGAACATGACGAGCAACCGCGCCGGTGCGGTGTCGAACCTCGGCTCAATCCGCGCCCGCAGCATGTAGGAAAGCGCGACGCAGAGGGTACCGCCCAGCATCAGATACGGCACGATCCTCAGGACGGGCAGGAAAATCCCGAGCCCAAAAAGAAAGAGCGTGAGCGCGAACCATTCGACGCTGCTCAGGTAGTTCGCGATCTCCGATTGCGGCGTCGGATAAATCGACTGGAAAAAGCCTTCGCCGAAAATCCCGTGATAAATGATCGGGCGATTGATGAACC
>JBBSLW010000196.1:0-5018 GCA_038233495.1 Chthoniobacterales bacterium
ACGCTGCTCGTGCACGGTCTTCTCGCCGCGTGCTTTCTCGCGGCCGACGCGGTCGTGGCGGCGGGCAGCGTGATCGCTTTCGCCGTGACCGCGTTCCTGATCGATTCCGCGGTGCAGCTGAACCAGATCACGAGCCAGAAGATCATCTTCGAGATCTCGGACGAGGCGCGCGGGCGGATCAACTGATTTATCTCACCTCGATTTTCGTCATCGGCGCGAGCGGCTCGCTTATCGGTTCGGCCAGTTTTGCAGCGGGCGGCTGGCTCCTGACGGCGGCGCTGGGCGCGGGGATCGCGCTCGTCTCGCTCGGGGTCTACCTGATTTGAGATCGGCCGGGGAAACGCTGATTTCTCGGACCGCGGTTGCGAAAGGCCTTGGGAAGCGCGCGAAGCCGGGTGAAGGTGGCGGCGTTATGGGAAACAGCCAAGGCAGAGACAACGTCAAGAAGCGCGCCGCACGGCGCAAGAAGAGCGACCGCATCATCGCCGCCAAAGCGAGCGCGAGCACGGACGCGAAAGCCGACAAGAAGAAGGCGACGAAATAACGCGCCGCATCCCCTGCTGATCTCCGGCTCGAGATGGCCAGAAAAACTACCGAAGATCCCCGGCGGGCCAGGCTGCTGGTGTTGGTGGATGAATCGAATGTCGGCAGCTCCGTCCGCACCGCCGGGCGCGGGCTCGATTGGCTGAGGTTGCGCGAATTCCTCGCCGGCGCCGAGACCGGGCGGGAGCTGATCGAGATGGTCGTCTATGCCGGGCTGCCCCCGGCGATCCCTCTCTGGCAGGACGAGCGCGACAAGAAAAACAAGTTCATCCATTGGCTGCGCTCGAATGGTTTCCTGGTCGTGACCAAGGATGGCGCGCCGGCCGAGGAAGGGCATTACAAGGCAAACGTCGACGTCATGATGGCGATCGACGCACTCGAGCTCTCGGTCGAGATGCAGCCCGACGTGGTCATTCTCGTCACGGGCGACGCCGACTTTGCCTATCTCGCGATGAAGTTGCGCCGGCGCGGCATCCGCGTGGAAGTGGCGTCGGTCATGCAAAATCTCGGCGGTGTCCTGAAAGCCGCGGCCAACACAGTGATCGATCTCGCGGCGTTGTTTCGGACTTTTGAGTTGATGCCGGTCGCGGCCGCCCCGGCGGCGCCGAAACGCGGCAGACGAAGTTGAGCGCGCGGGCATTTCCCCCACTCAATCGATCGGACTAAATACCTCTCGGTAGGTTTTCAACCTAAGCTGTGCGTCGCCAAATGCCGGATTGTCCATTCCGCAAAAAACGCCTTTTATCTGCACGCTATGGAAAATCTGTCACCGGAAGAGCGCCTTGCCATCCTGCGCGGCAAAGATGCGACGCGCAGCTGGCACTCGCTCGACGACCAGCGGGTGTGCGTGCTCTGCCATCGACTCATCACCGGGCGCGAGATCCGGATTACGAGCACCGGAGATGGCCAGCACGAGGTCCATTGCCCTTCGGAAGGATGCGAGGCCACGCCGCGCGATTGGTTTTCCTACGGCAGCGCGCAATCGTCGAACCGGCCCTCAGCGGAACACGCGCCCCAGAAGGTGGAAATGGATCTCGATTTCCAATAAACGCGTCGCGACTCGTTAGGGCGCGACGCGGAAGGTCAGGCTGCCTTTCCCGACGTGTAAATCCTGCGCGACCGCGCTCCAGGTGACCCGGTAGGTGCCCGGGCCGAGACCATTGGCCAGCGTGAGGCGGAAGAGGGCCGGCTCTTTCGGGTCCGCGCGCAGGTCGCGTTGATCGACCTGTTTTCCGGCAGCGTCGTGGACGGTAAAAGTGCTCAAGCCGGCCTTGATCGGCTCGCTGAACCAGAAGCGGATTTCGGACGGGGCGGCCTTTAGCTCAGCGCCATCTTTCGGCTCCGAGCGGACGAGCGAAGAATGCCCAAAAGCCGGCCCGGCGAGAAGACACAGACTAACGAAAAGCAGAGAAAGGCGTCTCATTTCCCAAGCAGAACGATGGGGCCCTCGGCCTTGGGCACGCCCCCCTTTCGTTCGAGGCTGATCGCGAAACCCTGCGCTTCGCGGACGGGTGTCGCGGGCTGGAACGGCACGTTCATGGTGCCGTCATTCGCGACGTGGAAGACGCCGCCATCGACCGGATCCTTGTAGCGCGAATCGACCAGCCAGAGCTGGTAATCGCGATCCGCGGAGTTGGCGGGCAATTTCGTGACCTTGAGGATGCCGCGCTGTTTTCTCTCGTCCCAGACTACAACTGCATTGGCGTTGGGAGCGTTATCCAGCTTCGAGCTGAGCGAGGCGATCTGGATCTGGGAAAGGAGGTCGCGTTCCTCGAGCCGGGCGATGCGTTTGCGCCAGCCGCCGCGCTCGGCCACGAGGTAGGAGCAGGTCAGGGCGAGGGCCGCTGCGATCGCCCATGGAATCCACCTCCCGCGGCGCGGAAAGGCAACGGTTTTGCTGCTGCTCAGCTGGCCAAGAATTCGTTCGCGCAACTCTGGCGGAAGCGGACGCGAAGGCGCGTTGTGGGCGAAGGCGGCGGCGGCGTGATCGAGATCATCGACCAGCGCGCGCAGTTCCGCGTCGTCGTGCAGACGTTTCTCGAACGCGGCGCTCTCGTCGCCCTCGAGCAAACCAAAGACGTAAAGCGAAGCCTGTTCTTCGAGCGGTTCGTTCACGACGAAACTCCTCCCAGGACGTCGCGCAGCGCGAGCAATCCGCGGCGGATCCGCGCTTTCACGGTTCCCAACGGCGCCCCCAATTTTTCCGAGATTTGGGTCTGGGTAAGCCCGGCGAAAAAGGCGAGATCGATCGCTTCGCGTTGCGCGTCGCCGAGTTGGGCGAGCGCGGCACGGACCTGTTCGCGCTCGTCGCTCCGGGCGAGCGCGTTATCGGCCCGTTCCGACGGCGCGGAACCCGCGTTGTCGTCGGTCTCGGCCGTGACGGCATCGACGAGACGCGTTTGCCGCTGCCGGGAGCGCAGGCGGTCAATCGCCTTGTGGCGCGAAATCATCACCGCCCAGGTGAAAAGGCTGCTTCGGCTCGCGTCGTAGGTCGCGGTTCGTTTCCACATCTGGACAAACGAGTCCTGGAGCACATCCTCCGATTCCTTCGGATCATGCAGGATGGCGTAGATCATGGAGAAGAGGCCGGGCGCGAAGCGATCGTAGAAAACTGCGAAGGCCGCGTCGTCGCCGGCGCTCATTTGGCGCACCAGCTCAACGTCGACCGGATCAGGGACCCGGGCGGCGCGGCGAGTCTTCCCATCAGGCTGGGGGTCTGATGAGAAACTGGAAGGTTGCATCGCCACGGGACCCGAACCTGACCAAGGAATGGCTCGCATGCAAGGGAGGATCGCATCGGTTTCCCGCTCATTCCGGCGCTCGGAACCCGCGGCGCGCGGGCCGGCATCGGAATAATTCCAGTTCTCACTTCAAATTAAGACGCAGCGCAGCCCGGGACAGATGCATTATCCCAGGATGCGCGCGCCAGAAAGGTTGACAAGCGAGAGGCGTTGCGATCTAATGGGCACCGGTTGCCTCCTCGTCAGCTTTCTCTTTCGAGGCGCCCGGTCCCGCTCCCCCCCCCCCCGCGCGACGCAGGGCGGCCGGCAACCCACACCTGACCTAACCCCTGGCGGGACAGAGCCAATGGTCCAAGGTCAAGCGTGCCAAAGGCGCGCTCGACGTGAAACGCGGCACGATGTTCAGCAAATTCTCCAAGGAAATCAGCGTCGCGGCCCGGATCGGCGGGGGCGACCCGGAGGGAAATCCGCGGCTCCGGAGCGTGATTGAGATGGCGCGGGCGCAGAGCATGCCTAACGACAACATCGAGCGCGCGATCAAACGCGGCACCGGCGAAGGCGTCGAGGCCCAGCATTTCGAGGAGATTGTTTACGAGGGCTACGGCCCCGGCGGGGTGGCGATCATCGTGGACGCGGCGACGGACAACAAGAACCGGAGCGCGGCCGAAATCCGGCGCATTTTCAGCAAAAATGGAGGCAACCTCGCGACGAGCGGAAGCGTTTCTTACATGTTCCACAAAAAAGGACAGATCACCGTGCCGCGAGATACGATTGAGGAGGAACGCCTCTTCGAGCTGGCTCTCGAAGCCGGGGCGGAAGAGTTGACAACGGAGGAGGAACAGTATGTTATTCTTACTTCCCACGATCAGCTCTACGCCGTAGCTGAGGCGCTCAAAAACGCGAGCGTCACCATTGATGGGCAAAAGTTTACTTTCATTCCCGACACGACTGTTCCTGTCGCCGACGAGGAGGCTGCGCTGCAGGTGCTGCGACTCTGCGAAAGCCTCGAAGACGACGACGACGTTCAGAACGTCTATTCCAATTTAGATATTCCCGAAGAGTGGCTGGCACGGTTGCCGGCCTGATTACTGCGAATCGGCACCCTCCTTCGTGCCGTCCTCGCCACCGCTGGTTTCAATTATGAGCGAAGACATGGACAAAGAGCCGACCCAGGCCACAACTGCCGCCCCTGTCCGTCGGCGCCGCCCTTCACGGCGACGCGCTGGACGCCGCAACGATCGCCCCGACGGCGAACGCGGAACCTCCGCCGGCAAGGAATCGAGTGAAGAGAAGCCCCGTCCCCCAAGTGGCCCAGAGATTCTCAAGGACGATCCTTCCCGCGAAGGCGACCGCCGCCACGAAGATGCGGAGGAATTTGTCGAGGTCACCGAAGAGACGGAGAAATCCGACGAGCAGCCCAGCCAGGGCGGCCACCAGAATGGCGTCGAGCCGCCGCGTGAACCGGAGTACGGCGAAGGGGTCATCGAGATCTCGGGCAAAGGTTTCGGCTTCCTCCGCGACGCGAAACGCAACTTCGTCCAGACTCCGCAGGACATTTTCGTCACGCCGGAAATCGTCAGGCGTTTTCAACTCCGCGATGGGATGTGGGTGCAGGGCGAAACGCGCCGCGGCAATCGCGGGCCGCAATTGATGCGCCTGCTCAAGATCAACGACGAAGAACCGACCAAGTATCAGGATCTGGCACCGTTCGAGGAGCTGACCACGATCAACCCC
>JBBSLW010000197.1:0-4973 GCA_038233495.1 Chthoniobacterales bacterium
CTCGATGTTGGGCTGCGGTTGATAAACGCTGCCGTTCAGGCCGGTCGTAGTCGACGCGCCCTCCCCGTTCCTGGTTTTAGAACTGGCCGCGGGTCTGGTAAAAGGGCGGATCGGCGCGCCGAGCCCGGGAACGATCTCGGAAGCGGCGACCGGCGTTTCCTTAAAAACTCGCACATCACCGCCGAGCTGAAGGAGCGCTTCGTCGAGCGCGCGCAGCGTGTCATCGCCGACCCTGCCATCCACTCCAATCCCTGCCTGCCGCTGGAAGGCGCGAATCGCTTTGACCGTCTGGGGCCCAAAAAAACCCCGATACTTGTCGTTCGCTCCGAAATCGACCTGGGGCACTGCGCCCGCCGCCGCCAGTCGATTGAGCGCCTCCTGCAAGACCGCAATGCCATCGAAATGCTGGCTGTGTTGCGGAGGAAGGAGGACCAGCGCGGCCCGGGCAACCTTCTGCATGGTCGGATCACTTGCCAGCAAGGCGGAGCGCAGCTCGTAAGCGCCTTGGTCACCGTCAACGACGGAGACCCGATCCACCGGAATCACACGGCGCACCTGCATCGTGTCACCAGTCAGCGTTTGATCCCAAGATTTTCTGCACTTCGCCATGACTCAGGACGGTCTTCGGCGTCACCGGAATTTCCTAGAACTGGCATAGATTGGCCACCGCTTTCACATCACATCCCACTGGCTCTGTTTCATCGGCTGGCGACTTGGCGCAAACGGTTTTTCGGCGCAGTCGACCATGCAACCCCTGGAAACTCCGATCGAACCCGTGTTCGCGCCCAGGGTTGTGAGCCGCATAGTTACCGTCCGCGGTGCTGACGTTATCCCTATCGAGTGATCGCCGCCGCTCACGCTGCCATCGCCCTCGATCAGGATGTGGTAATGCGCGAGATCGGTTTCGTTCGCTTTGCAATTGCGCTCGGACGAATGGCAGATGACGCGCTTCATCTTGCAATCCGAAAGAAGTTTTTCCGGAATGACAGGCACTTTAAAAACCTTTGGTTAGGCAGTTGAGACGGATTCATCCGCGCGTCGAGTCACGGTTTCTGAAAGATGAGCACCACATTTCCACCATCCGGGGAGGGAAAAAGCGGCGGCCACTTTGTAGCCTTCGGATTCGGGTTGGAACAGGGTTTCGTTGATCAGTGCTTCCGTCTGTTGCATCTCCGACCACGGTGCCAGCGTTATGGTAGCTGGCGAAATCGACCAGACCTCCCCGGAGTGTGTACTACGGGAGGGATTCTCCATCCCTTCGCGGAGGATGAGGAGTTGCTCGGCGCGTTGCGCCCACATTTCCGCCATGATGGCGAGGATCCCCTGTTTTCGAAGCACATCACGGTCGAACGCGGCGCGGGTTCCCTCCAGCGCGTCGGCCAGCGCATGCAGAGTTGGCTTGCCGTCTGCACAGAACGATCAAAACAATTTTGGCCAATTTTACCTATCGGGCGCAGCTCATTAACTCCGTGGCGGAGAGACATCTCTGTCACGGATTTCACTCTTGAGTTCATTCGGCTCTCTGTTAAAACGGCTCTAAATTCCCCCGAAATTTTATGTCATCCCCAAAACGGCAGTCGCTCTTGTGCATGGTCTTTCGCCTGATCGGGGGTGGTTTCGGCACCTCCCGGGTCGCGGCCGAGCTGCAGTTGAGCGTGAAAACGATCGAAACTCACCGGCAGCTAATCAAACAAAAACTCGGCCTGACGAACGGCGCGGAACTGACACGGCGTGCGGCCGAATGGACGCTGGAGGCCGTCCGGAGTCGCAGCGGCCTGCATGGCATGTCGCACTACCGGATGCGCGCCAGCGGCTAACCTCATGCTGCGCTCGCATCCGTGGCTCGCGGTGACGGGCCTTTTCCTTTTTGCGCTGCCAAACCTGGGCGCGGCGCCGGTCGACGAACTGGTGCCTTGGCTGCTTCGCGAAGATGCGCAGCTCCGCGCGCTTCCTTTTCCCGACGTTATCCTCGCCGCAACCGGGAAAAAGGTGCTCGCGGTCGATCCGCAGGACGCGATCGATCAGCGAGTGATCAAAGAAATCGCGCGCGTGCTCGACGAAGTCCTCCAACGCGTGAGCGCGCCGGAAAACCTCTTCGCGAAACCGCACGAATCAACGAAGTGAGCAGCCATTTCGAGGACTCGATGCACGAGCTTTTAAACGCCGCGCCCGGCTTGAGCTGCGATTTCCCGCGCACCGCGAATGGCCGCATTCAGCGTTCCGGCTACCCCGATTTGCGCGTCATCGATAAGGCGACGAAGCGCGTTTTTTATCTCGACCCGAAACTCTACGCCGCCGGGAGCCGGGAGAGCAGTTTCCGGACGTTTTATTTCGAGCCGAAACGATCGACCAACAAGGTGCTCGATGATGCTGTCCATTTCGTGGTCGGTTTCGAGCACGCGCCGCGCGCGAACGGTCGCTGGAAGTTCACCCGCTGGGATTTGGTCGATCTCGCCCAATTCCAAGTAAAACTGAAAGCGGAATTCCAAGGCAGCAATCACGATCTCTACCGCCCGGAGGCGATCGTCGCGACGAGCGGGAAATGAATTCCCGTTGCCGAGGAGGGGCACGGCGGCAATGGTATCGGGGTGATCATCCAGGCGCCCGAAGCCTTTCAATTCGACACGATTGATGACGTCCTGCACGACCTCGCTGCGGGCAAGATCGTGATCGTGACCGACGATGCCGACCGCGAAAACGAGGGCGACCTGATCATGGCAGCAGAGAAAGCCACGCCACAGACGATCAATTTCATGACCATCCACGGCCGCGGCCTGATTTGCGTGCCGGTCTCGACCGAACGCGCCGACCAGCTCGGGCTGCAGCGGATGGTGGCGCAAAACCGCGAAATGTACCGGACCGATTTCACCGTCTCGGTCGATGCGGCCAAGGGCGTGACGACCGGGATCAGCGCGCATGATCGGGCCGCGACCATCCGCACGATCGCGAATCCAAAATCGGTGCCGGAAGACCTCGTGCAGCCGGGGCACATCTTCCCGTTGCGCGCCAAGGAAGGGGGCGTGCTCCGTCGCGCCGGGCATACCGAAGCCGCAGTCGACCTCGCGCGGATGGCGGGCCTGCAACCGGCCGGCGTCCTTTGCGAAATCCTGCACGACGACGGTACGATGGCGCGTCTCCCGGAGCTGATGCAGTTCAAGAAAAAGCACAAGCTGCGAATCTGCACCATCCAGAGCCTCATCGCCCATCGCCGTCTCCGCGAGAAGCTGATCGTGCGCGAGCAGGTAGTGAAATTGCCGACCGATTACGGTGATTTCGATCTCCACATGTATCGCTCGACGGTCGATAACGCCCATCATCTCGCCCTCGTGAAAGGGAAGATCTCCAAGACCAAACCGACCTTGGTGCGCGTGCACAGCGAGTGCCTGACGGGCGACGTCTTTGGCTCGCGCCGCTGCGATTGCGGTAACCAATTGCACGCCGCGCTCCAGCAGATCAGCGAGGTCGGCGGGGTCCTCGTTTACATGCGGCAGGAAGGCCGCGGGATCGGGTTGGCGGCAAAAATTCATGCCTACAAGTTGCAGGAGGAAGGGCTCGACACGATCGAGGCCAACGCCAAGCTCGGGTTCGCCGGCGACCTGCGCGATTACGGCATCGGCGCGCAGATTCTCCACGATCTCGGGGTGCGCAAATTTCGTTTCCTTACCAACAACCCCAAGAAAGTCGTGGGTCTCGAAGGCTACGGCATCCAGATGGTCGAACAGGTGCCGATCCGGAGCGAACCGAACCCGCACAACGCCAAATATCTCGAAACGAAACGAGTCAAGATGGGGCACCTGCTTTAACCAGCGGTCGCGCAAGGCATGTCACAATTCGTTCCGCCAAAACCGCGTCTTATCAACGTTAGGCGCGGCTTCGTTCTGGTCGCGAGCCAGTTCAACGCCAAGTATGTCCAGGGCCTCGTAATCCATTGCACCGATGAGCTGCGCAAGCTTTCACCGGCTTCCAATGTCACGCTCCACCTCGTGCCGGGAGCTTTTGAAATCCCGATGGTCGTACGCGAAGTCGCCTTGAAAAAGAATGTCGATGCCATCGTGGCCCTGGGCGTGATCCTCGAGGGCGAGACCGCGCACGCGCAGCTCCTCGGGCAGGTCGTGACGAGCGCGCTGCAGCAGATTTCACTCGAGCACGGCGTCCCGGTGATTCATGCCGTGCTCAGTTTGAAAAACGAAACCCAGGCCCGCAAACGTTGTCTCGAGGACGGCATCAATCGCGGGACCGAAGCAGCGCGCGCCGCCTGCGAGATGGCAAATCTCGTCGCGGAGTTGCGCAAGTAGTCATGGGCAAGCGTCACTCCGCGCGGCGCGCCGCGCTCCAATATCATTTCTGGCGAGACCTCCACGGGGGCGATGGGCCGGAGACGATCGCGGAGTTCTGGGAGCTTTGCCCGGCGAAAAACAACGTGCAGCAATTCGCCCAGCCCCTGATCGAAGGGATGCTCGCGCATTTGCCGGAGATCGATGAGCGCATCACGCGCTACTGCGAGAACTACGAATTTCGCCGGATCTCTGCGGTTGACCGCAATGTCCTTCGACTCGGAATTTTCGAAATGTTCTACCGTGACGACATTCCGCCGGTCGTCTCGATCAACGAAGCGATCGAGCTGGCGAAGGAATTCGGCGGCCCGGACTCCGGGCGTTTCGTGAATGGCATTCTCGACCGAGTCAAAGGCGATCTCTCGCGCCCGCTCCGCGACGCGGCGCCACCTAGCGCCGACCCGCTACCGGACGACGACTAGCGGCCCACGGCCTGGTCACTCGGGGCGGGAAAGCAAGGGTGAACAACTCTTCGCCGAGAGACAGATTTGGGTTATAGGCCGGATCGGTCAGGAGCGCCTCTCCCCATTTCTCTTTCATATATTCTATTTCCGCGTCGAAGCGCTGCTTTTTGCCCTCCGTGTTTTCATGACCGCGGCTGGCATGCTCGAGATGAAACAGCTCGGCGTTCGGTGTGTA
>JBBSLW010000198.1:0-4971 GCA_038233495.1 Chthoniobacterales bacterium
AGCGAGGCGTTGATCCGGCGGGCGGCTTCCGCTTCTTCCCGCGGCGGGAAAAGGTGATGACTGATCTTAAAAGCGGAGAGAAGCCCGAGGCAGCGGCGTTTCTCATCGATCACGGGGAGGCCGCGGAGGCGGCGTTGCTCGAGGAGATGGATGGCGTCGTAGGCGGTCGAGTCGGCGTGAACGCAGATCACTTCGCGTTCCATCACATCGCTGACCCGGTCGGAGAGATCGCTGATGAAGACGGGCGGCTCGACGCCGAATTTCTCGAGGACGAAATCGATTCGCTCGTTCGTGCTCCCGGCGCGACCGGCGATCACGTTAGGCGTGCCGGTGGCGCGCTTCAGGTGGGCGTAGGCGAGGGCCGAGCAAATCGAATCCATGTCGGGATTCTTGTGGCCGATGACGATGGTCTGCATGCGCGGGAATTGGTGGCGGGAGCCTGCTGGGTCTGAGCGTAAACTGTTCCGGAAGGAATTCTAATTTTTGCCGGGCCGAGAGCCGCCAGTTGCGTCCCCGCGGCGGACGAAAAAAACTTCCCCTCCGTTCCGCGGGTTCATATCGTTATCAAAACTACATCCCAACACCCCTATGCCCGACCCCAGACCATCCTCCACGGTCCTTCATCCTTGCCCACGGCTGCGTTTGGAATGCCGGTTCCGGACCGGCGCCAAGATTCACCGCGCCCTTCCCCGGTCCCTGCAGAGGAGGGTTCGCTCGCGGATCGTCCCGGTGATTCCCCGGAGCCGACTCGCACAGAGTCGTGTCTCTGGACTCAACTGACTAGGATGTGCATCGATTACGGTGCGCGACGGGTGCTCGATCTGGGTTCAGGTCACGGCGCGTTCTGCCGGCAGTTGGCGATGCTCGGTTTCGATGTCGTCGGCTGCGACCCGGGCGCCGACGGGGCGCGCCGGGTGGAACTGGTGGCGCCACACCTGTCCTTTGTAATCTCGGAGTGGACGATGATCTCTCGATTCTCGGCGAGGGGAGTTTTGACGTCGTGATTTCCATCGAAGTCGTCAAGCATCTCGCGACGCCTCGTCGTCTGCCGCGCGTCGCGCACCAGCTTCTTCGGCCGGCCGAGGCGATTGATCGTGAGCACGCTATATCACGGCTACCGGAAGAACATCTCGCTCTCGCTGACCGATCGGTGGGACGCGCACTTCTCGCCCTTGCGGGAAGGTGGTCGGATCAAATGCTGGTCGCGGAAGACCCTGTCGCAGCTGCTCTGCGAGAAAGGCTTCGAGTTTTGTCGCTTCGTCGGGGCGGGGTGGGATTCCGTTTCTCTGGAAAAGCATGATCCTCGTCGTGCAAAAGCCGCGCTCGCGTCCCGCGAAAAGCTCTTCGGCGAGGGGCGACCCGTTGGCCTGAATTCGCGCCCCGACCGGCCGCTCGTTAGGCAGAAGTTCTAGCCCGGATACTCGTCCGAGCCTTGGACCCAGATGAAAGACTCGAGATCGATCATGTCGCGCGGCCGCAAATCGCGCTGGTCGCGCCTCCTTATTCAACCGTGGCCGCGCAAGCAAGCGCCGCCGAGTCGTTAGGCAGAAACCAGCGCCTTCAGTTCCTCGCCGCCAAGCGTGCGGTAGCGAATCGCGCTCGGCGCGTTCCGCTCCAGGATCACGGCCTCGATCGTGGACGATTCCAACTCTTTGGCCCGATGCTGCGCGAGCGTTTCCTTCGAGGGAATTTTGCCGTCGCCCTCGTCCGTCGGCGGCAGGCTCCCGGCGCTCCAGGCGTCGAGCGCGACTTTCATCGCCCGGTTCAAAGTGCAGTCCGGCTCGTGATCGCGCCGCAACAATTGCTCCATCAACTCCGTCGCGCGCGTCGTTCCGCTGATCGCGCTGAAGCGCGGCGGTTGCGCGTCGGCGGCCGGACCGTGCGCGGTGATCGCCCCGTCGTATTCCACCCGCAAAAATAAATCGTCCTGCGGCGTTGCTCCGACCTCCGCGAAAATCATCCGGGCCAGGAAAGGCGCGCCATAGACTTGCTCAAACGCCGTTTTCAAAACCGGGCTGAGTGAATAAAAGGCCAGCCGCCGCAAAGAAACATCCGCCGCCGAGCGGGTAAATCCTTCCGTGCTCGCGAGCTCGATCGCCGTCATCCGCAGGCGCTCGATGTCCCCCGGGTGCCCGATCGCGCCGAGCGCGATCCGATCGTAAATTTCAAAGAGCTTCTGCCGCGCGCGTCCCACCGTGACGAACAAAATCCCGTCCCGATAACTCAGCGCCGCAATCGGGCTGCCCGAGGCGAGCTGCGTCTCGATGTATTCGCGCCGGTTCGCGATCGCCTCGACCCAACGATACGGTTCTTCGGTCATGCGACGGTGCGCTTGAAACGCAAGGCGATCTGTTTCTCCGGCAACGTCTGGATCCCGTCCCGCGAAATGATTTTAATCAGGGGAAATATTCGCGCGTTCCGGTCCACCCCACCAGTCGCGGTATCGGACTCGGCCGCCGTGTCGAGCGCCCGCAACGCGACCGTGACCGCATCTTCTTCACGCAACTTGTGCAGTGGCTTTTTTCCCCAGCGATTTTCGTAAAACAAAACGCCCCGCACCGCCGGCGACCCTGAGCCGGTCGCGGCGTATTCCGCGACCTCGAATTGCGCGCCCATCGCATCGTAAAAATAAAGTCGCGGCTGGCCCTCGCCGATGAAATCGTAGGTCGCAAAAATCGGCACGACCACCCCGACTCCCTGCATGACGAAGCCAAAATTATCCCGCAACAGTTTCGAAAGCGCGCGCACCTTCCCGTCCACGCTCATCTCCTGGAGCTGCGTCCGGCGAAAATATTGGAGTGAATGCTCGAGCACGCGGGCCATCTCCCAGGCCGTCGCCGGGACACCCGCGATCGCCATGATCGAGTGCCGGTCGATCTCCAGCACCTTGTCCGCCCGGTCGTAGATCACCGTGTTCCCCGAGGTCGCGCGCCGGTCGCCCGCCACCAGGACGCCGCCGGTGAATTTGAAGGCAAGGATGGTTGTCGCCTGCGTCGGCGTGAAACCGGCTGCCGCACCGCTTCCTCCGGACGGCGAAAGAAGCGCCGCCTCGTTGAGCAGACCGTGGCGCCGGAGGAGCGCCGGAAAATCGACCGTGCCTAACGACTCGCTGGTCACTGGCCGGTGCGCTGCCGGTAGCGCTTTGATTGGTTCGGATCCACCTTGCGCATTTTCTTCAGCAGGTCGCGCGTGTCCGGCTTGGAAACGTCGGGAGATTTGGGGCCGCCCCCATCGCCTTGCTTTGGCCCCCACGGCACGGGCGCCACCGGTTTTTCCGTCCGTTCTGGCATAAAAAAACGCTACCGTTAATGCCGTGAAAACGCAAACTCCCGCACGCTTGCCAGCGTCCAGCGGAGGTGCCAAGCTTTGCCCCATGATCCGTTTCCGCCATGCCTTCGTCCTCTTCTCCCTCGGCGTTCTGCTTCTCCCGGCCGGCGCGCAAACCAATACTCCCGCTCCCGCCGCCAGCGAAGCCTCTGAACTCCTCAGCCTTACAAAAAAGATCGACGAGCAGAACACCAAGATCGACCTTCTTTCCCAGCAAATCCTGCGTTTGCAGCAGGAGATCGAGCATCCCAAAGCGGGCGCCGAGAGCAGCGCGGAACCGGTCGCGGGAGAAGTCTCGAGCCCGGCGCCCACGGCCGCGCCGGAAGGCCCGACCCATGTCGTCGCGCGCGGCGAAACGCTCACTTCAATCGCGAAGATGCACAAGGTTGGGATCGACGAGCTGCAGAAATTTAACCACATCGAGAACGACCGAAAACTCCAGATCGGACAGACGCTCGTCATTCCCGGCGCGCAGACCGCGGCACCCGCTGCCGTCCCCGTGGGCTCCCCCGCTCCGAGCGCTTCGCCTAACGAGTAATGGAGTCGACCGCGAACCAGAACTGGTTCCTGAGCAAGCACGAGGACGGGAGCGTGTTTGGCCCCATGCCCTTCGAGCAGGTCCGCCGCTGGGCCGCCGCCGCCCAAGTCGCCCCGCACGACAAGCTCTCCCACGATCAGCTCACCTGGGTGAAAGCGCCGATGTTTCCCGAGCTGGAAATGGATTGGCTGGTCGAAGTGACGAGTGAACGCTACTACGGCCCGACGACGTTAGGCGCGGTCCAGGAATTCCTCCGTCTCGGTGAGATCGGCGAAGAAACTTTCGTGATCAACTCCTGCGACCGCTCGCGCCGCCAGATCAAGGAGCTGACCGATCTCCTCCAGCTCCCGGGCTGGACGACCGAATCCACCGCCGAGGGCGTGACGGAAGCGCCCGCCGCAACCACCATGGCGATCAACTTGCGCGAACGGATCAGCGACCTCGAGCAGAGTCTCGCTGAGGAACGGCGCGCACTCCAGGATTGCGAAGCCCGCTGCCGGGAATGGGAAGCGCGCTGCGCAGAGCTGGCGGCGATGCAGTCCGCCTGAAACCGCTCCGCTAGGTCGCGGCCAGTTCCGCCGCGGGAACGTCGCCCTCGTCCACCGTCTCGAGGAAACTTTGCTCACAGAGCCGCGCGTATTTTCCGCCTAACGCCAGCAGCTCGGCATGCGTCCCGCGCTCGATGATCCGGCCGTGATCGAGGACCAGAATCTGGTCCGCGCGCACGATGGTCGAGAGCCGGTGCGCGATCACGATGCAGGTGCGATGGAACATCAGGTTCTCAAGCGCCTGCTGGATGAGCCGCTCGGTCGTGGTATCGACGCTGGCGGTCGCCTCATCGAGAATCAGAATCGGCGGATCTTTGAGCAGCGCGCGCGCGATCGAGAGCCGCTGCTTTTCGCCCACGCTCAACTTTACCCCGCGCTCCCCCACCACGCTCCCGAGGCCGTTAGGCAAACGATCGATGAAGGCGCGCGCGTTAGCCGCCTCGGCGGCGTCGAGCAGCTCGGCGTCGGTCGCTTCAGGGTTACCGAGGAGCAGATTCAGCCGGATCGTTCCGGTAAAAAGGAAAATCTCCGGCGTCACCAACACCATCGTCTCACGCA
>JBBSLW010000199.1:0-4874 GCA_038233495.1 Chthoniobacterales bacterium
GTGCGTGAGCTGGCGGGGCTGCGCGCCCGGTTGGTCGATGCAAAAGAGGTCATTGATCCGGGTCGGCGTGGAGACAAGGTAGACGAACTTCTTCGCGTCGGCCGCGGCCGAGAAGCGCGTGACCGCCTGATTGCCCTGGGTGAGATCGGTCGCGGCGCCGTTCTGCGCGTCGAACGCGGCCAGCTGGGTGCGCCCTTCCTTCGCGTAAATCTCGGTGATCGTTTTCCCGTCGGCCGACCAGACCGGTGTGTTCCCGCCGAAGCCGCGCGGCGCCGCGTTGTCGCCGAAAACGCTGTCGCCGGCATCGAAATCAAAGCCGGCCGTGAGGTTGACCGGCTTGGCGTCTGGCGCGAGGGCGATCGTCCAGAGATCCGACTGCGTGTAGGAATTCACCGGCTCATCCGTCGCCGCGATGAAAGCGGCCCGCTTCCCATCCGGGCTCAACGCGAGGGTGCGGATTCCCATCGGAATGGTGGTGAGCAATCTGGCCTCGCCACCGGTTGCCGAGAGAACGTAGAGCTCCGTCTTCGGCAGCTCGTAGTAAGGCTCGTCCAAATGCCAGGAAGTGAAATAAATCTGCGCGCCATCCTTCGACCAGACAGCGTTGCCTTCGTCGAACCGGCCGTTCGTTAGCTGGCGCGGCTCGACTTTTTCATCGGCGCTCCGGGGCGCCTGCACAATCCAGAGATGATCCGGGCGTTTCGGGTCGAGATAGCCGTCGCGGTCGTCGCGATAGACCGCGTGCGTGATGACGTGCACGTCGCTTTCGTGTTCTTCCTCAGCTTCCGCTTTCGGCGCGGGCGAACCTTCCGCCGCGACCGCCTTCTTCAAATCTTCTTCTGCCTTTTTTTTCCGCGTCTGTTTCGCGAGATCGTCCGGGTTTGAGCTGCTCGTGAAAACGATCGACTGGCCGTCGGGCGACCATTTCGGATCGCCCGCGCCTTTCGGGAGATCGGTGAAGACGAAAGCGTCACCGCCGGCCATCGGGAGGAGGCAAAGTTGCGCCGGCTGCTTTTTGCCGTCCTTCTCGGAGGCGCGGCTGAAGACGAGCCATTTGCCCTCCGGCGACCAGCGCGGTCCGGTGTCCCGCGGACCGCTGCTCAACTGCCGCGGGGCTTCATCGCCCGCCGTCGGCACGGCCCAGATCGAGGTGTCGTAGCCATCTTTTTTTGCGTTCACCGTCACGCGCACATAGGCGACGCGCGCGCCATCGGGCGCGACCTGCGGATCGCCAATCCAGACGAAATCGAAAAGATCCTTCTCGGTGATGTTGCGCTTCGCGCCCGCCGGCGCGGCGGAAGCGAGAGGCGAAATCGTCAGGCAAAAAAGGGAGCAAAGCGCAGCGCGCAGGATTCGGTTCGGCATGCGCTTAAGCTGGCACCACGCGCGGACAGCGCAATCGCGCCGAGCCTGCCTAACGTTTTCTAGGGGCGGGGGTGGGCTCGTTTTTGTCGAAAATGGTGAAGCTTTCTTCGAAGACGAAATAATCGTGCTGCAAATTTTTCAAAAGGGCCGGGGGGATGGGCGGGGCACGCAGTTGTTCAAGCGCGGTGCGAACCATCTGCTCGTCGATGACGTTGCCGGTGCTGGATATTATTTGAACTTTCCGCACCCGGCCGCCCTTGGCCGGAATTCGGAAACTTGCGGTCACGGTTCCAAGGCTGGCGCCTCGTTCGTTGAGTTCGACCCGGCGATACCAAAGCGGTCCGAGCCGATCTTCGACCGCCTTTTTGTATTCGGCGCGACTGGTGGTAGCGGGAAATATTTCCTGTTCAGTCGCACAGGACGCGAGCGAGCAGGTGAGAAGGACGAGGAGGGAGAGCTTTATCACGGCACGAGGCTGGGTTCCCCGTGCTCTTAGCAAGTTGCCTGCGGGCCCGCCAATCTTTTTGTTGCGCGCCTCGCGCGTCGCCCCTTACTCTCCCACCGCATGTTTCCTATTCGGGTTTCTCCGCTCGCGGCGCTCGCCGGTTTGATCATTGTCTTCACCTCCTGCGAACGCCATCACGTCGGCGAATTGCCGGAGCTGCAAAAGGAACATCTCCATCCGCTGGAAGCCGCCGCGGAAGAGCCGATTCGCCCCGCCGTGCCCCAGCCGCCGCTCGCTTCGCCCACCCCCGCTAATTTTTTCCCAAATCAAAAGCCCTAACGAGCAGCAGATCGTGCCCTAACGGAAAGCAGCCTCATGGCCAAACAGGATTACGCCCGCACCCCGCCGAACATCACCACGATGCCACCGGGCGTCCCCTACATCATCGGGAACGAGGCGGCCGAGCGCTTCTCCTTCTACGGGATGCGCTCCATCCTGATCATTTTCATGACTCAGTATCTGGTAACGAGCAGCGGCTCGGCCGATCACATGGGCGACGCGGAGGCGCGGCAGTACTTCGCGCTCTTCGTCGCCGCGGTTTATTTCCTGCCGATCTTCGGCGCGATTTTGGCCGAGGGTTTCATCGGCAAATACCAAACGATTTTCTGGCTCTCGATTGTCTACTGTTTCGGCCATTTCGCGCTCGCCTTGAACGATACCCGACTGGGCTTGATCATCGGGCTCGGCCTGATTTCCTTCGGTGCCGGCGGCATCAAACCGTGCGTCTCCGCCAACGTTGGCGACCAGTTTGGCGAGTCGAACAAGCATCTCCTGACCAAGGTTTTCGGCTGGTTCTATTTCTCGATTAACGCCGGTTCGTTCATCTCCACCATCGCCTGTCCCTTTCTCCTCCACGATCCGCGTTTCGGTCCAAAATGGGCCTTCGGCATTCCGGGGGTCTTTATGGTGATTGCGACAATTTCTTTCTGGCTTGGCCGCAAGAAATTCGTGCACATCCGGCCGGGCGGCCTCGGTTTTCTTAAAGAGACGACGAGCCGGGAAGGTCTCCTCGCGCTCGGCCGGCTCGCAGTCGTATACGTTTTCGTCGCGGTCTTCTGGTCGCTCTGGGATCAGAGCAGCGGCGGTTCCTGGACGCTCCAGGCGCAGCACATGGATCTGCATTGGTTCGGGATGAACCTGCTCCCCTCGCAGGTGCAGACGGCGAATCCGATCTTGATTCTGCTCTTCATTCCGCTCGTGAATTACCTGATCTATCCGATGGTGGATAAGGTTTTTCTTCTCACCCCGCTGCGCAAAATCGGCATCGGACTCTTCCTCACCGCGGGCAGCTACGTGGTCATCTGGTACATCCAGCAAATGATCGATGCCGGCGGCAAACCAAGCGTAAATTGGCAGTTCCTCGCCTATGCCATCCTTACGCTGGGCGAAACGATGGTCTCCATCACCGGGCTGGAATTTTCCTATACTCAGGCACCGAACAAGATGAAGAGCGCGGTCATGGCGCTCTGGCTCTTCACCGTTTCGATGGGCAACCTTTTCACCGCGGCGGTGAATTATTTCATCCGTAACGCCGATGGCACGGTGAAGATGAACGACCAGCAATACTTCCTTTTCTTCGCCGTCCTCATGTTTGTCGCAGCCGCGGCTTTTGTGGTTTTCGCGATGTTTTATCGCGGAAAGACCTACCTGCAATCTCAGGTCACACCGGACGAATACGCGACCGAGCCGGTGCTTTCGGGCGGTGCGCCGACCTAACGTCTGCTCACTTGCTCGGGGCTCTCGCCGGGCCGTCGCGTTTTCTTTGCTGTCATCCGCGAACCGGCGCAGCGCGGCGAGGGATCTCGCAAGTGGAACCCATGTTGCCTCCTTTCCCGTAAGCGCGGAATCGAACCAGGAGACTCCTCACCGACTCAGGGCTACGGAATGACGACTGTCGCCGCGGCGGCGCGTTGACGCTTTCCGCGCCGTTGCCTAGGCTCCTTTTCACGCTCGCTTTCCCTCGGCGGGTGCGAGATTTCTCTCTGCTCCATGCCGCCGCCTAACGAAGAATACGTGCTCGACCTCCTCCGCGATGTCGGCCTCGTCACGCGCAAGGAGATCGAGGAGGCGCGCACCAGCCTGAACGGCGCCGACAGCGTGGTCGACTTTCTCGTCCGGCAAAATCTTGTCTCGGCCGACAACATCTCCCGCAGCCTCGCCGCCCAGGCCCAGATGCACTGGGTCGACCTCGCCGAGATGGTCGTGCCGCAGGATGTGATCGACGAGGTCCGGCCTTCCGATGCGCGCCGGTTCAAGATGATCCCGATCGCGCGGAACGAACACGGACTGGTCGTGGCGACGGGCGATCCGCTCGATTTCGACAGCATCGATAGCCTGAGCTTTTTGCTCAAGCGCGAGATCGAACTGGTCTGCACGACTCCGGAAAAACTCCGCCAGGCGCTGATCAAGTACTACGGCAGCGCCGAGGAAGCAGTCGGCGTCCTGCGCCGGAAAATCGGCGATGCCGCGCTTGAGGAACTCGACATCACCGAGGGCGCCGAACTCCCGGAAGGCGAGGGCGGGGACGCGCCGATCGTGCGCATGGTCTCGCTCCTCCTGCTCGAGGCGCACAAGCTCGGCTCGAGCGATATTCACCTCGAGCCGCTCGAGAAAAGTTTCCGCGTTCGTTTCCGGATCGATGGCGTCCTGCAGGAGATGCAATCGCCCCCGAAGAAATTGCAATCCGCCATCATCAGCCGGCTCAAGATTATGACCGGCTCGATGAGCATCGCGGAAAAGCGCCTGCCGCAGGACGGCCGCATCCAGGTAAAAATGGGCCGCAAATCGATCGACCTCCGTGTCTCGACCGTGCCGACGAATCACGGCGAAAGCATGGTTATGCGTTTGCTCGACAAGACGAGCCTGCTCCTCGGTCTGCCTGAGCTCGGGTTCCTGAGCGACGACCAGGAAACCTTCGAGCGTCTCCTCCGCGCGCCCGACGGCATCCTGCTCGTGACCGGCCCGACCGGCTCGGGCAAGACGAGCACGCTTTACGCCTGCCTCA
>JBBSLW010000200.1:0-4849 GCA_038233495.1 Chthoniobacterales bacterium
AGATTTGGATTGCAGAACGAACCGCAACCGGATAAACCGGCGGCCTGATTCAAAACAGAAAGTCCTTATGAAAATGAAACCCCCATCCACTATTTCCGCCTGTTGCGCGGCTCTCCTCCTCGCCCTCCCGGCCTCCGCGGCGGCCAAGGAAAAAGCCACTCCCGAGGCCAGTGCCTCGCCGATGGCGAAACCAAAAGCGATCGCCTTCCACGGCAAAGTCGCGGCCATCGATGCGTCGGCCAAGACCTTCACGGTCGGCAAACGCACCTTCACCGTGACCGACGCGACCCAGATCACGAAAGAAGGCGCGGCCGCGACGATGAGCGACCTCGCGGTCGGCGAAAAAGCGAGCGGCTCCTACTGGAAAAAAGAGGGCGGCGTGCTGGAAGCGAAGAGCGTGAAGATCGGCACCAAGGTGGAAGCGAGCGATCCGGCGCCGGACGCGCAGAAAAAAAGAAGGCAAGGCAAGCAGCGAAGCCAGCCCGAGCTCGTAGCCTGAGCAGGGTAGCTCGCGCTACCTTACCCGCGCCCGCCGATTAGCGCGGCTTTCGCCGCTACGCGCAGGTCGTCCACGAAGAGTGCGTATTCGCGCGCCCGGGTTTCTTCATCGGGCTGCCGGAGAAGCGACGACGGATGCACCGTGGCCACGACCCGCGGCGCGAGCTCCGACTCGAGGACCCGCCCGCGTTCGCGAGTGACGCGGAAGGACGAGCCGAACAAGGCCTGGGCCGCGGTCGAACCAAGGCAGACAAGGACATTTGGCCTAACGAGTCGCAGCTCGGCCTCGAACCAGGGGCGGCAGGCCGCGATATCGCGGGAGCCCGGCTTCTGATGGATCCGCCGCTTCCCGCGCGGTTCCCATTTGAAATGCTTGACCGTGTTTGTGACGTAGACCGCGTTGCGATCGATCCCGGCTTCTTCGAGCGCGCGATCGAGGAGCTGCCCGGCCGGGCCGATGAAGGGCTTGCCGCTCAGGTCTTCCTGGTCGCCTGGCTGCTCGCCGAGGAACATAAGCGCGGCGCCTTTCGGGCCTTCGCCGAAAACGGTCTGGGTGGCAACTTTATAAAGCGGGCAGGCGGTGCAAGCGAGTGCCGCCTCGCGCAACTTCGTTAGGCTGGAGGTCGCCGGCGCCGGCGCCGGGCGCCATTCGTCGGCGGAAGTTCTCTTCGCGGCGCTCTTTCTCATCATCGTCTCGACTCGCTGCGGCGCGTCGCGCAGGAGCGAGGAGATAAGCGTCGCTTCCGGCAGGTTGCGCCAATATTTCTTCGGCATCTCGGCCTGCATTGCGTGCACTTTTACGCGGGCCGGATTGAAAATATTCGCGTAATAGGTGCGCCAGAGTTCTTCCATTTGGTCGGCGCCCGGCGCCTCGGAGCGAGGGACACCGGCGGTGAAGGAAAGGGCGCGCCCGTCCCAATGCGCGCAACGATCCGGGGTCAGGATCGACCAGCGCATCGAGGCGAAGCGATCGGCGAAGAAAGGCGCGTTCTGCTCCACGATGTGGTGCTGCGGCTCGAACCAGGCGACGAACCATTTCTCGTCGCCCTGCGCCACTTCGCGGAAGCGGACGAAGGCCCGCATTTTGTGGATGTCGTGCCGGATCGATTTCTCGAAATCCGTCGCCTGCGCGACGTCGGGATCGGAAGCGATCTCGAGCAGGTGCGGCTCACCGTGGGTCAGGCGCCAGAGCAGGCGATACATCAGCGCCCAGCGCGCGGGGTCGCGATGGAGCGCAATCGTGCGGGCGAGCGCGAGGAAACGTTTCGGAACGCGAATTTCGGAGACGGACGGTGTTTCGTGAATCGGTGAATCGGCTTCCTCGAAGAGCTGGAGCGCCGGCTGGCCTTCGCCGATTTCTTCCCAGGCAATTTCTTCCGGCGCGAGACCGCGCTGGAGGGCGCGGCGCGCCACCACCTGCCAGCGCTCAAACGTTGGAAGGAAGGAGATTTGTTCCACGCTCTAGAGTTGCCCGGAAAGGACCGAAGGCTCGGCCGCGAAGAGATCGAGCTGCTCGCTTGGCCTAACGATCAGTGAAGCGAGAAGATCGTCGTGCTCGAGAGTGCGGGTTTGCGGGTTAGGGTCCGCGGTGGTGATGAAGGGAAGAAGTTTCTTGAGCGGCAAGTGGAGCCTGACGAGGGTCTTCCAGTCGCAGCTTGTGCCAGCGCCGAATGCGCAGAATCCGCTCGACGCTTTTCGTGCCGAGCCCGGGGACGCGAAGCAGGAGATGACGCGCCGCCTTGTTCAAATCGACCGGGAACAACTGCCGGGGGCGCAAGGCCCAGGCGAGTTTCGGATCGATCGTCAGGTCGAGGTTGGGCAAAGCATTTGTCGTCAGCTCATGCGCGGCGAAACCGTAGAAGCGGACCAACCAATCGGCCTGGTAAAGGCGATGCTCCCTAACGAGCGGCGGCGCCTGCAACGGCAGCTTGCTCGAGGCGTCGCTCGCGACGGAAGCGGCGCGGGCGGTGCGCGCTTACGCCTTTGAGGTTCTGAAACTGGAGCGGGTCATCTCCCTCATTCATCCCGAGAACCACGCCTCGCGCCGGGTGGCGGAAAAAAACGGGATGACCTTGGAAAAAGAAACCACGTTTCGCGGTTCACCCGCCCTGGTCTTCGTCGCGCAATCCTCGGAAAGGACTCCTCGGTAGCGCGAGACTCCGTCGAGCCTGGGGGAAGACGTCCCACCCGAAGCCGCGCAAACTCTCGCTCGACGGAGTCTCGCCCTACCGAAAAACCCTTTAGAGCGGGTGACGGAGCAGAAATTCCGCGGCCAGGGCGCGATAGGCTTTCGCTCCGCTCCCGCTCGGGTCGTATTCGAGAATGCACTTCCCGAAGCTTGGCGCTTCGCTCAAGCGCACCGTGCGCGGGATGACGGTCTCGTAAACACGCCGGTCGAAATGCTCCCGCACTTCGGCCAGGACCTGCGCACTCAGATTCGTCCGCGCATCAAACATCGTCATGAGAATGCCGCCCAGCTCGAGCGTGTCGTTCACCCCGGAAGCGCGGATTCGCTCAATCAGGCTGACGATCCTGACCAGGCCCTCGAGGGCGAAATACTCGCACTGAATCGGGGTAAAAAGCTCGTCGGCCGCGGCGAGGGCGTTGGTCATGAGAATACCTAACGACGGCGGGCAATCGAGCAGGGCGAAATCGAAGGTGTCGTCCTTGCGCAGAATCTTGAGCGCCTGCGAAAGCCGGGTAAGATGGTCGTCCATCCGGGCAATCTCGATCTCCGCGCCGGCCAGGTCGGGATCGGCTGGGATGATGAAAAGATTCTCGAGCCGGGTCGGAAGGACTTTTTCGGTGACGAGATCGTCGCCTAACAAGGCTCCGTAAACGCTCTGGCCTTCGAGGCCCTGGAGGCCGAAGGAGCTGGTCGCGTTGCCCTGCGGGTCGAGATCGACCAAGAGAACGCGGGTCTTTTTCTCGGCCAAAGCGGCGGCGAGATTGACCGCGGTGGTCGTTTTGCCGACCCCGCCTTTTTGGTTGGCGATGGCGATGACTTTCATCGGGGAATAATCTGGGTACGCAGCTCGAAGGAACGCCGGCCGTCGCTTTCTTGCCAGAGAAGTTGTTCGGGATTAGGCAGCATTTCCGTGACTTCGAGTTCGCCCGCTTTGCTCAGCCAGCGGTGGAGAATCTCCAGGAAGAGATAGCTTTCGAGATCGACGTAGACGGGCTTGGTGTCCTTGTCGCGGCCTTCCACGCCGCTCCGCCGCAGGGCCTGCTCGGTCGGGCGACTGTAAACGTGACGCGGGAGGTCGCGCGCGGCGCGCAGTTTTTCCACCGCCACGACGAGCGGGCGGGAGACACCGGTGAAATCGCCCGGGCCGAGCTCCTCCAAGGTGATCGTCCAGGTACGGCGTTGCACCACGACGTTGCCGCAACGCAGGCGGGGCGTATTCCGGCCTAACGAAAAGCTGAAGGGGTGAAAGCCAAGCGGAATGACCCACCCGCGGGCGAAAGAACCGAGATACTCGCGCGCGCCGCGGGTCCGAACTCCGACGTCGCCGGTCTCGTCGAGAAAAACTTCGGTTTCGGCCGGATGATAAGTCTTCCAGGGTCCGACGGAACGTTGCGCGGCGACGAACCGGGTTGAGCGCGGCAGGAGATCAAGCCGGACGGCGGTCGTCGCGGTGAAGTCGGCGGCGAAGTAGCCGTAATAAAGATTGGGCTGACCGCAGAGAGTCTCCTCAATTGCGCGGGAAAGAGCGGCCGGGGCCGGGCAGGACCAACAGAAGCCGTGGTGGAGGAGCGCGACCGGCGGATGGAGCTCGGCCAAAATCCATTGGTAATCACCGCGCCCGACGGCCTCGACAGATTCCGCGGCCAGCTGCAGATCGGCCGACGGGAAAGTAAACTCGTCGAAGCGCGGGTAGGAAAATTCACCCCTCACGAGATGACAATCTTCCGCGGTCAGTTCATACTCCGCCGTCTCGGCATGCTGGCCGAGCCGGGCCCGAAACGCCTCCTTCACTTCACGGAAAGCGAGGTGCGCCAAGGCCACCATGCCGGCGCCCGCCAGCGGCATTTTTTGCTCGGCGCAATGACGCAGGAAATCCGGCAAAGGAATCGCGCCGTTCTGGAGTGGCGCCTGTTCGAACAAGCCGCGCAAACCGGCCGCGACGCGGCTGGCGACGAAGGCATAGTTATCGCGCCAGAGATCAATCCAGGGAGCGGCTTCGACCGCTACTTCGTTGAGCAAATTTTCGTTAATCGTGAAATGACATTCCCGGAAGCATTCTTCGCCGATGGGATTGGTGGCGGAATAGAGAAAGCGGCTGGCGGTTTTATGCGCGCCGAGCGCTTCCAGCCGCGCAGCGGCGTCATCGACGATCGCGAGCCGCTC
>JBBSLW010000201.1:0-4836 GCA_038233495.1 Chthoniobacterales bacterium
CCCGCTTCGGTATGGGTGTAGGCGGTGGTCCGCACCTTGCAGACGCGAGTGGCTTTCCCATGCTTCGCGACCGAGGGCTGGGGCGAGGAAGCGCAGCTCACGCCGAGGAAAGCGAGAGCACTGAGTAATGTAAGTCGCAGGAGCGTGGTCATTTTCGGCTTGGCCGCCTGCTTACCGGTTGAAGCTGGGGATGGCAAGGCATAAATTTACGGAGCTTTTCGCATGCCCGACACCGCCGCCGGCCTCGTTGCCATCGCTCCACACGTGTTTCTCGACGGGCGGCTCGCGCTGTTTCATGCCGAGGAACGCTGGCTGGCGGTGGCCGATCTCCACTTTGGCTACGAGCTGAGCCAGCGCGCGGCTGGTCGACTCGTTCCGCTCTGGGGGATGAATTCGATCGAGCAGCGGCTGGTCGCTTTGCTCGAGGAATATCGGCCGCAACGGCTCCTGCTCGTGGGCGACCTGGTGCACGATCGCGCCTCGGGGCCAGCGGCGGCGGCGCTCCTCGGCCGATTGCGGGAACGTTGCGAGGTGGTTGCGCTGGCCGGGAACCACGATCGGCATGTCGCCCACGCGATCGAGTTTGTGCCGCGCTGGGAAACGCCACCTTTCGTTTTCCAGCATGGCCATTGCGAGTCGGAAGAGCCGGGCCGGATCCAGATCATTGGCCATCATCATCCCGCGGCGAGCGTGAGTGACGGCGCCGGGTTACGGCTCAAGCGGCCGGCTTTTGTCCAACAGGAACGCTGCTGGATTCTGCCCGCATTCTCGCCCTGGGCCGGCGGGGTCGTCTGGCCCGACGACGGTGAAAGCCGCATCTGGCTCTGCACGCCGCGGCGCGTGATGCGGGTGGACGGCAACTGCGCTGCGGCCTAAGTGGCCGCAAGCTCGCTCGTGCAATGCGGGCAGCGCGTCGCCTTGACCGGGATCGGCATGGCGCAGGCCGGGCAATCTTTCGCGACGGGTGGGGCGTTAGGCGCGGGCCGCTTCAGGTTGTTCATCGCGCGCACGACCAGGAAAATAAAGAAGGCCACGATGAGGAAGTTAATCACGAGGGTAACGAAGTTCCCGTAGTTCCAAGTGATCGCCTTGTCGACCGCGGCGAGCGCGGGCGTGGCGTAGTTGGCCCTGCCACTCGCCCCGGCTTTGAGGACGACAAACTTATTCGAGAAATCGAGGCCGCCGATGATGAGGCTGATCGGGGGCATAAGAATATCCTTCACCAGCGATGTCACGATACTGCCGAAGGCGGCACCGATGATGACGCCGACCGCGAGGTCGACGGCATTTCCTTTCACTGCAAACTCTTTGAATTCTTTGAACATGGTCTGAACACTTTGACTAGTTTGCGACCACGTTGACCAGTCTTTTTGGGATCACGATGATTTTGCGAATCGTGAGCCCGGCACTGAACTCCTGCACCCGCACGTTGGCCCGGGCGAGCGCCTCCAGCTCCGCGCTGGTGGCGGTGATCGGCACCGTGATCCGGTCGCGCACCTTGCCGTTCACCTGGAGCGGGATCTCGATCTCGTCTTCGATCAGAAACTCAGCGCGGTACTCCGGCCAGCGCTGATTCGTGATTTCGGCTGGCTCGACCGGGAAGCGGCGGCCTAACGTCTCCCACAACTCCGAGGTGAGATGCGGCGCGAAAGGGTTGAGCAGCACGAGCAGCGTGCGCAGAGCCGCGACCGGTACCGAACGGGCGCCTCCGGGGAGCGCGCGCGTCTCGCGTGCTGGCGCAGGAGTCCCGCTTTCGCGGACTTGGGCTGACTCCGCATCCTCCCCGACGGCGGAAGATTGTTTTGGCGGGACGCCAAAACCAGCACCCGGGACGGGCGCGCTACCCGGGCCGGCTGACGCGGTGCGTCCCGGGCTGGTGAAGGCGTTCACGAAAATCATCATCTGCGCGATCGCGGTGTTGAAGGAGAGCGCCTCGATGTCTTCGCTCACTTTCTTGATCGTGGCGTGGATCACCTTGAGCTGCGCGCGGGTCGGCTCAACCTCGGCCACAGACTCCGAGAGCATCCATTCGCCGGCCTGGTTTTCCTCCATCACCAGACGCCAGGCTCGGGCGAGGAAACGGGCCACGCCTTCCACGCCGGTCATGCTCCAGGGCTTCATCTGCTCGAGCGGCCCCATAAACATCTCGTAGCAGCGGAAGGCGTCGGCCCCGTACTCGGCGATGACGTCGAGCGGGTCGATCACGTTGCCCCAGCGCTTCGACATTTTGCGGCCGTCTTCGCCGAGGATGATCCCCTGGTTGACCAGGCGCTGGAACGGCTCGCCGGTCGAGAGATGGCCGAGATCGAAGAGGACTTTCTGCCAAAACCGCGCGTAGAGGAGGTGGAGCACCGCGTGCTCGGTCCCGCCGATATAGAGATCTACCCCGCCGCCTCGAAATCGAGGCGCCGGTCCGGGAGCAAGGGGCGCCCGGCCCGGGGATTCGGAAGAGCCCATCCAATAGCGTTCCGCCTCTTTCCCGACGAAGCGCTGATCATTGGCCGGGTCGCAGAAGCGCAGGTAATACCAACAGGACCCGGCCCATTGCGGCATGGTGTTAAGCTCGCGGGTGGCGGCGTCCGAGTAGCGGACCCATTCTTTCGCGCGGGCGAGCGGCGGTTCGCCGGTGCCGGTCGGCTTGAAATCGTCGAGCGGCGGCGGGACGAGGGGCAGCTCGTTCTCGGGAATGGCCTCATGTTTTCCCTCCCGCCAAATGATCGGGAACGGCTCGCCCCAGTAGCGTTGCCGGGAGAAAAGCCAGTCGCGCAATTTGTAATTGATCGTGCCCCGGCCGAGGCCCTGATCCGCGAGCCAGGCGGTGATGCGCTGTTTCGCCTCCGCGGTCGGCAGACCATCGATCAATGGCGAATTGATCGCGAACCCGTCGCCGGTGGTCGCGATGAGCGGCGGCATCGCGCAGGGAAGCTCGCCGCCCTCCGTCGTGCGCGGCGTTTCAGCGACCACTTCGCGGATGGGCAGGTGGTATTTCTGGGCAAACTCGAAGTCGCGCTCGTCGTGCGCGGGCACGCCCATGATCGCGCCGGTGCCGTATCCCATCAGGACGTAATCGGCGATCCAGATCGGGATGCGCTCGCCGCTCACGGGGTTGAGGGCGAAGGCGCCGGTTGCGACGCCACTCTTGTCCTTCGCGAGATCGGTCCGCTCGAGATCGCTCTTGGCCGCGACCTGCGCCTTGTAGGCGTCGACGGCTGGTCGCTGTTCGTTAGTCGTGAGCTGCTCGACGAGCGGGTTCTCCGGCGCGAGGACCATGTAGGTGGCGCCGTAAAGGGTGTCGGGGCGAGTCGTGAAGACCGCGATCGCGCCGTCGTGATCGGGGAGGGTGAATCTCACCTCCGCGCCCTCGCTTTTCCCGATCCAATTGCGCTGGAGCAGCTTGATCCCCTCCGGCCAATCGAGCGGCTCGAGTTCGTCGATCAGGCGCTCGGCGAAAGCGGTGATGCGCAACATCCATTGGCGCATCGGGCGTTTCACGACTGGGAAACCGCCGACTTCGCTCTTGCCGTCGATCACTTCTTCGTTGGCGAGGACGGTGCCGAGCTCGGGGCACCAGTTCACCGGCACCTCGGCGACGTAGGCCAGGCGCACGCTGTCGGGATCGGCGCCGCGGTAGGTGGCGATCGGCTCGGCCCGCTGCGTCTCGGGGTTAAACCAGGAGTGATAAATCTGGAGGAAGATCCACTGCGTCCAGCGATAGAACTCGGGCGAGGCGGTACTGATCTCGCGCTCCCAATCGTAAGAGAAGCCGATCCGTTTCAGCTGGGTCCTGAAGCGGGCGATGTTCTCGCGGGTCGTGATCTCCGGGTGCTGGCCGGTGCGGATGGCGTATTGCTCGGCGGGCAGACCGAAAGCGTCCCAGCCCATGGGATGGAGGACATTGCAGCCGCGGAGCCGCTTGTAGCGCGCGACGATGTCGGTCGCGGTGTAGCCCTCGGGGTGGCCGACGTGGAGGCCGGTGCCGCTCGGGTAGGGGAACATGTCGAGCACGTAGTATTTCGGCCGGGCGGGATCGAAGCCGGGGTCGCCGGGGTTGAGGGCGCGGAAGGGACGGCGCTCTTCCCAAAGGTTCTGCCACTTGGGCTCGAGGAGATCGAAAGGGTAGGGTTTGCGGCGTTCGCTCATGCTGGAAGAGGGCAAACAGTAGACAGGATTAACAGGATTTACAGGATGGTTTGCGGCGCGCAGGCGCTAAAGTGAGCGCGACCGCCATGCACGCTCTGCTCCTCGCCACCCGCAATGCGCATAAGGTGCGGGAGTTTGCCGAGATGCTGGGGGAGGAATTTGCGCTCGCGGACTTGAGCGGATATCCGGAGATCGGCGAGGTGGTCGAGGATGGGGCGACTTTTGTTGAGAATGCGACCTTGAAAGCGGTGACGGTCTCGCGCCAGGTGCCGGGGCTAGTTCTGGCGGATGATTCCGGGCTGGAGGTCGATTCGTTAGGCGGTGCGCCCGGCGTTTTCTCCGCCCGCTATGCCGGGCCGGCAGCGAACGACGCCGCGAATCGCCGTAAGCTGCTCGCTGACCTGGCACAGTTCGGCGCGGTTGCGGCTCGAAACGCCCGCTTCCGCTGTGTCCTCGTCCTCGCGCGAGCAGGCGAGTTCATTGCAAGTTCCGAAGGTGCAGCCGAGGGCCGGATCGTGACCGAGGAACGCGGCGCAGCGGGTTTCGGTTACGATTCGTTATTCCAGCCCACAGGATTCGAGCAGACTTTCGCGGAGCTGACCGCCCCCCAAAAGAACGCCCTCAGCCATCGCGCTGTCGCGGTGGCAAAGTTGCAGAAGTTCCTCCGAGAAGTGAACCAGAGCGCAACGCCCTAGG
>JBBSLW010000202.1:0-4730 GCA_038233495.1 Chthoniobacterales bacterium
AGGTTGGAGCAAAGTTTCATCGCCGACACGACCCGTCGCAGGTCCGACGCGACCGGCTGGAAACGCAGAAGCAATTCGATCCCGTCCTTGTCGACCTGCATCTCGAGCTGGTCGATCTCTTCGTCGTCCGCGATGGTGGTGGTGCAGCAGTCGTCGTCACGGTCGAACAGGCCGCGCAAGGCATTGTCGAGGCTGCGCTCGGTCAGGCTCGTCATCATCAGGACGTTATTGCGCAAGCTGGCCAGCGCATCGTCAAAGGTTGCCAGGATATGTCTCGACATCGTCATGCTTCCTTTTCTCAACCGAACCGGCCGGTAATGTAATCCTCGGTTTGCCGTTGCGCCGGCTGGGAGAAGATCCGGGCCGTCTCGTCAAACTCGATCAGGCGCCCGAGATAAAAGAAAGCGGTGTGATCGGAGCAGCGCCCGGCCTGTTGCATGTTATGGGTCACGATCACGATCGTGTAATCCTTTTTCAAAGTGCGGATGAGTTCTTCGACCTTGGCCGTCGCGATCGGGTCGAGCGCGGAACAGGGCTCGTCCATCAGGACAATCTCCGGTTCCACCGCGAGCGCGCGTGCGATGCAGAGCCGTTGCTGCTGGCCGCCGGAAAGCCCGTAGGCGCTGCGATCGAGCCGGTCTTTCACCTCGTCCCAGAGGGCGGCGGCGCGCAGACTTTTCTCGACCGCTGCATTGATCTCACCGCGTTTCTTCACCCCGGCGATGCGGAGGCCGTAGGCGATGTTGTCGTAGATCGACTTTGGGAACGGGTTCGATTTTTGGAAAACCATCCCGATCCGCCGGCGCAGATCGACCACGTCGACGTCAGGCGCGTTGATGTCCTGGCCTTCGATCACGATCGAGCCGCGCACGATGCGGGCGGACTCGACGAGATCGTTCATCCGGTTGAAACAGCGGAGCAGAGTGGTTTTGCCGCAGCCCGAAGGCCCGATGAACGCGGTCACGGCGCGCGCCGGGATAGGCAGGCTGACCTCGTGCAGGACTTCGTGAGTGCCGTAGGCGAAAGTGAGATCGCGCACGTCGATCATGGGGCCGGGCGCAGGGGAAGGCGTAGGCGCCGGCTCGCTCCGGGCGGCAGCGGTGGTGGAAGAGGCTTCAGGCATTGCGATTACATTTACCATGATAAACGGCTCCGGCTGCGTTCGCGCAGCACGACCGATGTCAGCGCGATTAACATCACGAGGACGAGGAAAACAAAAGCTGCGCCGTATTGCACGTGCTCGGTGTACTCGTTTTGCGGAATCTTCGAGCTGACAACATAGATGTGATAAGGCAGCGCCATCACGCCCTGGAAGAAAAAATCGGTCCAGCGCTGCACCTGCCACGGCATCTCGTCGCGCAACGCGTAAGCCGCCGTGAACATGATCGGCGCAGTCTCACCCGCGACGCGCGCGATGCCGAGGATCGATGCGGTCAAGACGCCGGGCATGGCGTAGGGCAGGACGTTCTTGCGAATCGTCTGCCACTTCGTCGCGCCGAGGGCGAGCGAGCCTTCGCGCAAACCCTGCGGCACCGCCCGGAGCGCTTCTTCGCTCGCCGTGATGATGGCCGGCAGCACCATTAACCCGAGGGTAAACCAGCCAGCCAGGAGCGAGACGTTCCAGTGGAAAAAGATAACGAACAACCCAAACCCGAAAAGCCCAAAGACGATCGACGGCACCCCGGCCAGATTCAAAATCGCGATCCGGATGAGGCGGATGAAGCGTCCGTTATGGCTGTACTCGCTCAGGTAAATGGCGCTGCTGATCCCGATGAGAAGCGCCAACACCATCGAGCCGATCACGAGCAGCGCCGTCCCCACGATGCAGGGCCAGATGCCGCCGGCGGAATAAGCGACCGACTCGGGCGCGACCTGCGCGGCGGGATGCTGCACTTTCCACTGCCGAAAGGCGCTGTCGCCCAACGTCATTTTTTTCCCTTCGTAATCGAAGACATAAAGCGTCTCCGGTTTCTCGGTCAGGAAGGAGACGTTAACGAAAGGCGGCTTGGTCGTGAAGACGGTGCGCGCGCCTTTCACGCCGATGTCGAGAAAGATGTAAGTCGTGCAGGCGACAATGAAATAAGTTGCGAGCCGGAAGCTCCAGAAGACGATCCGTTCCACGAGCCGGATGCGTTTTTGCTGTTTCGTTAGGCTGCTCATTTAGCCGATGCTCATCCGGTACCGCTGCACGATTTTCTGCGCGGCGTAATTAATCGCGAGCGTGATCGTGAACAGGACGAGGCCGACCATGAAAAGCGCGCGGTAATGAATGCTCCCGCGCACCACCTCGCCCATCTCCTGCGCGATGATGCCCGTCATGGTGTGGACCGGTTGGAAAAACGCCCCGAGGCCTTCGCTGAAATTCGGGATCTCAATCCGGTTTCCGGCGCAGAGGAGCACCACCATCGTCTCCCCGATGACCCGGCCGAAACCGAGCAGGATGGCGGAGATGATCCCGGAAAGGGAGGCCGGCACGAGGACGCGCCCGATCGTCTGTAGCCGATTCGCGCCGAGCGCGTAGGAAGCTTCCTTAAAGCCGCGTGGGACGTTGCGCAGCGCGTCTTCCGAAAGCGTGAAAATGGTCGGGATCGCCATCAGGGCGAGGAGCGTGCCAGCGGTGAAAACATTGAGTCGTTCGCTGATCGGGAAAAACGAAATCCAGCTCAGCCAGTGCGATTGCGAAGCCGCGCGGATCGCTTCGCCCACGACCGCGATGCCGAAAAATCCGAGCACGACGGAGGGAATTGCGGCGATGAATTCGATGTAAGGCTTGATCAGCCGCTTTTCGCTCCGGGTCGCGATTTCACTTACGTAGATTGCAGCCGCGACCCCGAAAGGAATGGCGAAAAAAAGCGCCACGGCCGAGACCATGATCGACCCGACTAACAATGGCCGGATGCCGTACCAATCCTGCCAGAAACTGGCCGTGATCCAGTCGTGCCCGAAAAGAAACGCGCTCATGCCGCGATACCAGGCGACCGGGCGGGCCGGGTCCCACTGCTCGAGCTGCTGCTGCGCGGCCGGGAGACCGGCGACAAAATCCCTGACCTCGCCCTTCCAATCGTGGAACCGCCCTTCCGCCGCCGGCGCCGGGAGGCGGGGGGCATTGTTGAGCAGGCCGCCCAGTTTCGCGGCCAGTTTCGAGCTCGTTAGGCGAAAGACCGGCGCGCTCGCCCGCAGGGTCGCGATCGTCGTCGCCTGGTTGACCGCAGGCGGGTTGATTTTGGCTGCCGCCGCCGTTTCGCCCGCGCGGGTCAGGCGATCCTTTTCCGCGATAATCTCGTCGTGTTTCGCGATCGCTTCCTTCAAACCCATCGCTTCGTCGTTTAGGTCGGAGACGAGCCCGGTCAGCTCGTCGCCCGCGTCGCTGAAGGCAGTCGCAAATTGATCGAAGGGGCCGAGCGCAGCCTGCGCCTGTTCGTTCGTCAGACCATGTTGGAGGAGCGCCCTAAATTCGCGCAGCCGAATCTGGTTGAGGGAACGAGTGAGGGCTGAATGTCGCTGCGCTTCGGCCCGGATGATGTCCACGTATTCCATTCCAGCGGTGCGGTAGACCCGCAGGTTGCGCAGGTTTTGGCCGACGAAACCGAAGCCTTCGCGGCAAAGGAAGATCGTGATCAGGGCGAGGACGACGACCGCCACGATCGCGTTCCCGCCGAAGAAATACTTGATCGTCTTCTCGACCAGGCCGCGATGCCGGCGCGGGCGGCTTTGGGCAACCTGGAGGGCTGAAACGGGAGCGACGGTTTCCACAGCAGGATGATGCGAACAGGCTGCCACCCCGGCAAAGTTTTTAATGTTACGTTCGCGTGGCAGCGAGCGGCAATGCACCCGACTTGATCACAAAAAAGAGGCAGACCGCCGCGACCAATCCGCAGCTCACGAAGCCGACGCGGACGCCGTAGAACTGCGTGACCAATCCGACGAGCAACGGGCCGACCATGTCGCCGAATTCCTTGAAGGATTGTGCCGCGCCCATGCTGGCGCCGAGCTGGTCCTTGTCCGCGAGCGCGCCGACGAGCGCGTCGCAATTTGTCCAGACGGTTCCCACGCCGATGCCGGCCGTGATGATCACCGCGATGAGCAAGGCGCCTGTGGTAAATGTCGTTACGATGATCGCGCCGGCCGCGAGCGTTAGACCGACGATGACGGTGATGCTGATCGAAATCCGGTCCGCGAGATAACCAGCGAGTGGCTGCACGAGCAGATAACTCAGCGTCGCCGCGCTCACTGCTGTGCCGGATTGCAACGGCGTGTAGCCAATGCCATGCAGATAGACCGGCAGGAAGCCAAAGAGGATTCCGACCATGAACATGTTGACCACGATGACGGCATAAGTCGGGAGCAGGCGCGGTTCTTTGAAGATGAGAAAGAACTGTCGAAGCGAGAGGTCGTCGTCATCGTCCTTCAACCCGCCGCTCTTCTTCTCGTCGCGCGGCAAGAGGAGGCTAAGGAGGAAAGCCACCACACCGACTCCGGCTGAGACGATAAAGATCATGGCAAAACCAAAACCGCTGATCAGAAACCCGCCGAGCGCCGGAGCAATGACATAGCCGGCGCCCTTGATCGCATTGTAGATGCCAAAGGCCTTGCCGCGCCCGGTCTCAAAGTATTTCGCGACGAGTGTGATCGAGACGGTGGAAAGGGCGGCTGCGCCAAGTCCCTGAACGAAGCGCACGAGGAGCAAGAGTTTCGGGCTGATGACCAAGAAGAGGAGCGACCCGAGGATA
>JBBSLW010000203.1:0-4697 GCA_038233495.1 Chthoniobacterales bacterium
GCCCGAGCGCGTGCAAATTTGTGTAGCTCTCGATGATCTCGTCGCTGATCCAGGTATCGGGCCGCTCCGCACAAGCCAGCATCACTTCGTGGAAGCAGGTGTTGACGCGAATTTCGATCGCCTGCGCGCGCCGCTCGCGCTTTAAACCATGCGGCACGTGAAAGGCGTCGAGCGGGAGAATGGTCCGCGGGTCGGGCGAGAACCAGCGGATCTCGCCGTCCTCCAGCGCCATCGGGAAAACCCCGAGCCGGTAGGCATGCAAAAGGATTTCGGGATCGATCATGTCGCGCGTTTCGCTATGATTCGGCAGACGGCGCGCGCGCGCTCGTGGCGGTCTTGCAAAGCACGTGCGACCTCATACGTTTCCCGATGAAACCCCTTTTCGCTCTCGTGCTCGCCTTTCTCTTGGGCGCCTGCGCCGAAACTCAGCCGACCGCACGAGAGGTCGGCGCGCACATGGAACGCGGCCTTTCCGGCCAGGGTGAAATCGTGCCGCTCGATCATTCGGGCGAACCCAATCTGAATCCGCCCGTCACCCAGGCCGCTCCAAGCCCGTGAAAACGCCGGCTCATTCGCGCATTCTCATTCTAGATTTCGGCTCGCAATACACCCAGGTGATCGCGCGCCGAGTCCGCGAGTGCCAGGTTTATTCCGAGATCGTGCGTTGTGACATCACCGCGGCCGAGGTCGAGCGGCTGCAACCGAAAGGGATCATCCTCTCGGGCGGGCCGGCCAGCGTTTATGAAAAGAGCGCGCCGCAAATCGATCTCCAGATCTTTTCGTTAGGCCTCCCCGTCCTCGGGATCTGCTACGGGATGCAGTTGATGGCCCGGCATCTCGGGGGCGAGGTCGAGTTTAGCGGCCGCCGCGAATATGGCGCCGGTCTTTTGCAGATCGACGACCAGACTCCGCTCTTCGACGGGCTCGGCGAGCACATGGACATCTGGAACAGCCATGGCGACAAACTGACCGCGCTCCCGAACGGTTTCCGCGCCATCGCCCACACCGAGAATAGCGCCTTCGCCGCGATCGAGGACCCGGCCCGGCACCTCTACGCGCTCCAGTTTCATCCCGAAGTCTCGCACACCCCGCGCGGGAAAGAGATCATCGAGAACTTTCTCTTTCGCATCTGCCATTGCGCGATGGATTGGACGATGGGCTCGTTCATCGACGAAGCCTGCGCCCGCGTCCGGGAGCAGGTGGGCGACCAGAAAGTCGTGCTCGGCCTGAGCGGCGGGGTCGATTCCTCTGTTGCGGCCGCTCTCCTGCACAAGGCGATCGGCGATCAGTTAACCTGCATTTTCGTCAACAACGGGCTTCTGCGCGAGAACGAGGCCGAAGTGGTGCAGCGCGTTTTCGGCGAGAATTTCCAGATCAAACTCAAATACGTCGACGCCTCGGAAAGCTTTCTCCGGCTGCTCGAGGGCGTGGTCGATCCGGAAACGAAACGCAAGGTGATCGGCGGCGAATTTGTCAGGGTATTCGAGCAGGCGACGAAGGAACTTTTGGCTCAGGACCGCGCCGACCAGCGCCCGCACGCCGGCTACCGCTTCCTCGCCCAGGGCACGCTTTATCCCGATGTGATCGAGAGCGTGGCGATCGGCGGCAATCCTGCCTCGCTCATCAAGAGCCATCACAACGTCGGCGGTTTGCCCGAGAAGATGAATTTCGAGCTGGTCGAGCCCCTCCGACAGCTCTTCAAGGACGAAGTGCGCCAGGCCGGCCTCCAGCTCGGCTTGCCTAACGAGATCGTGCATCGCCAGCCGTTTCCCGGCCCCGGCCTGGCCGTCCGCATCCTCGGCGAAGTCAACGCCGAGCGGCTTCGCATCCTGCGCGATGCCGACACCATCGTGATCAGCGAGATGAAGGCGAACGAATGGTATTACCGCGTCTGGCAATCCTTCGCCGTTCTGCTCCCGGTGCGCTCGGTCGGCGTGATGGGCGACCAGCGCACCTACGAAAACACGATCGCCCTTCGCATCGTCGAGAGTCAGGACGGCATGACCGCCGACTGGGTCCGCCTGCCCTATGAAATCCTGGCCCGGATCTCGAGTCGCATTGTGAATGAAGTCAAAGGCGTCAACCGGGTCTGCTACGACATCTCGACCAAACCGCCGAGCACGATCGAGTGGGAGTGAGGGGTTGATTGCTGATTGCTGATTGCTGATTAAATCAGTGCGACGGTGTTCCTCTTTTCAATCGGCAATCAGCAATCATAAATCAGCAATGGAATGATCCACGTTCTCGACACCTTGCATCTCGGCCGACCCGGCATCATCGCCGCAACCGCGCTCGAGACTGAGGATGGCCTTGCCCTTTTCGATACCGGCGCCGACTCGACTTTTGGCCACGTCACGGCCGCCCTGCGCGCCGCCGGTTTTGCGCCTAACGACGTCCGGCACGTTTTTCTCAGCCACATCCATCTCGATCATGCCGGCGCTGCCTGGCGTTTTGCCGAACTCGGCGCCACCATCCACGTGCATCCCCGCGGTGCGCGTCACCTGATCGATCCGTCGCGCCTGATGGAATCCGCCACCCGCATTTTCGGCGACGAGATGAAGCGGCTCTGGGGCGAGATGCGGCCGATCGCGAAGGACAGGCTGCGGGTCACGGAGGACAACGCGATCCTTCGCGCCGGCCAATTTGAAGTGCGCGCGCTCGCGACCCCGGGGCACGCTTCGCACCACAATGTCTATCAGTGGGACGACAATCTTTTCGGTGGCGACGTGGCCGGCGTCCAACTGGGCGGCGGGCCGGCGATTCCGCCCTTCGTCCCGCCCGAGCTGCACATCGAATCGTGGCTCGAATCGATCGACCGGATGCGCGCCCTCGACGTGAGCCGGCTTTATCTCCCGCACTTCGGCCTCGTCTCGGGAAGCATTGCCGGGCATTTCGACGCGCTCGAGGAACGGGTCCGACGCTGGGCCGAATGGTTTCGCGACGCCTTGCGCAAAGGCCTGAATGAAGAAGAGCTGGTGCCCGAATTCGCCCGTTACGAAGCCCGCGACATCCTCGAATTCGGTGCGCCGCAAGAGCGGCTCGCGGATTACGAACAAGCTGACCCCAGCTTTATGGCCGTGACTGCGGCCAGCCGTTACTGGCAGAAGTTTCATCCCAGTGAAATCGCGCAGACCCTTGGGCTTACGTAGTTTCCGGCTGCGCGCTTCTGCCATCCGTCGTGTATAAATCACAACGCGCCTTGCGGAGCACGACAGATTTAGCGTGCAAATGTTTGAGGTTTTTGCATCCGGAGCCCCGGTCCGCGCCGTAGTTAATACAACGCCTCGGACTGTCCTCATGCGAAAATTTCTGTTCATTACCATTCTCGTCACGCTCGTCGCGCTGGCTGGCTTTGGGATCTTTCGCCTTTCTTCACCCAGACTTAGTCAGGTTCCGGTGGCGAAACCCGCCGCGCCTCCTTCCACCCCTCTCCAGGTCGTGCTGACGCCGTTAGGCGGCACGGAGAAGATCGACCGCGACATCGCCGGTTTCCAAAATCGGATCAAGACCACCCCGGACCAGGCTCCGGCATGGCTCGAGCGCCTTGGTTGGTCGTTTGTCGAAAAGGCCCGCATCAGCAGCGACCCTGGCTATTACAAACTGGCCGAGAAATGCGCGGATGCGATCGTGCAGATGAAGCCTGACTCACTCGACGGCGAACTGCTGCGCGGCCACATCTATCACGCGCTGCATCGCTTCAAGGAGGCGGAAGCCGTGGCCCGCAAGCTGGTGGCGCAACGGACCTTCACTTTTGATTACGCACTCCTCGGTGACGCCTTGATGGAGCAAGGCCAACTTGATGAGGCCGTCGACGCTTATCAAAAGATGGTGGACCTAAAGCCTTGTCTGCAGACCTACAGCCGGGTCGCGCACATGCGCTGGCTGAAGGGTGACCTCCCGGGAGCGATTCAAGCCATTCGTTTCGCCGTGAGCGGCGGCAGTATGCTCGAGCCCGAGCCGGTGGCGTGGGCTTATACCAAACTCGCTTCCTATGAGTTACAGGCGGGGCATTATGACCTCGCGCTCAAGGCCACCACCCTCGCGACTCAGTTCGTGCCCGACTACGCCGCCGCACAATTGGTGCGCGGTCGCGTCTTGCTCGCTGAGGACAAACCGGCCGAAGCCGTGGATGTCCTTCGGCCGGCGGCAGAGAAGAGTCCGCTGCCCGAATATCTCTGGATCCTGGCTGATGCTCTGCGGGCTTCCGGAAAGCCCGGGGAGGCAGTCGCGATCGAGAAGAAACTTCAGGCCACCGGCACCGCGAACGATCCCAGGACGTTCGCCCTCTTCCTCGCGACCCGCGGCGAGAATCTCGACGTCGCCCTCCGACTGGCGAAAGAGGAGCTCACTAACCGCCAGGATATCTTCACCCGGGACGCCCTCGCTTGGGCCGAACTGGCGCACGGCGATATCGCGGCGGCCGAGGCTGATATGCAAAAGGCGCTGGCCGAAGGCACGAAAGATGGCCGCCTTTTTTACCATGCCGGCGTGATCGCGGCGGCGGCGGGTAATACGACCAAAGCCCACACTTTCCTCAATCAAGCGAAAGACTTGGAACAGACGCTCATGCCCTCAGAGCGTTCCGCCCTTGAAAATAAGCTCGCGCTTCTTCCCCACCCCACCACTCAGGTTTCCTCAAGATAGGACAGAACAAACAAGCCAGTAAACGACACAGAAAACAAAAAATAGAAATCCGC